>NZ_JBNDHY010000004.1:0-70231 GCF_056755315.1 Monashia sp. HAY1-2A | reverse complement strand
ACCGGTACTAATAAGCCGACAACTTGACCCTACGAAGATGCTCCGCGTCCACTGTGCAGTTCCCGAGACACAAACACTCCACACCCCGCGTGTTTGAGATCTCCATAGAGTTTCGGCTGTCATAGCGAAGGGGAAACGCCCGGCCCCATTCCGAACCCGGAAGCTAAGCCCTTCAGCGCCGATGGTACTGCACTGGTGACGGTGTGGGAGAGTAGGACGCAGCCGGACACACTTTCACGACAGAGGCCCTCCCGGGACACCCCGGGCAGGGCCTCTGCCGCATTTTCCGGAGCCTTTTGCAGGAGCCCGTTCCGCGGGCGCCGAACGGGGTTCACCCGGCGTTCGCGGGTCGTCCACCGGGCGCCTTTCGGCGGCGTCTTCCGGCCGCCGACGCGGGGCGTAGGGTGGCCTCGTGCCTCATCTCATCCCGTCCCCGACCCGCATTCCCGTGCCCGGCGGCAAGGTCATCGACGAGCACGTCGGCGCCGTCAACAGCCCGGACGCCGGCCTCGGCTCCTCGGTCTCCGTCGCGCACATGGTGGCGCCGGCGGACTGGTCGGAGCCTTTCCAGACTCCGGAGTTCGACGAGATCACGCTCGTCCTGCGGGGCCAGGTGCTCCTGGACCATGACGGCGGCCAGTTGTCCGTGGAGGCCGGCCAGAGCGTCGTGACACGGGCCGGCGAGCGGATCCGCTACTCCTGCGGCCCGGAGGGCGCCGAGTACGTGGCGGTGTGCCTGCCGGCCTTCAGCCCCGACACGGTCAACCGTGAGGACGACGAGCAGTGACCGACCGCGCACCGATGACGTCGGTCCCCACCTCCTCGTCGGACGCCGGCCTCGTCGGCGACCTGCGGGCAGCCCCGAAGGTCCTGCTGCACGACCACCTCGACGGCGGGCTCCGGCCCCAGACCATCATCGAGCTGGCCGGCGAGGTGGGGTACGAGTCCCTGCCGGCCACCGACGCGGGGGCCCTGCGCAGCTGGTTCCGCGAGAGTGCGAACTCCGGCTCGCTGCCGCGCTACCTCGAGACCTTCGACCACACGCTCGCGGTCATGCAGACCGAGGAGGGGCTGTTCCGCGTCGCGAGCGAGTGTGCCCAGGACCTCGGTGCCGACGGTGTCGTGTACGCCGAGAGCCGCTACGCACCGGAGCAGCACCTCGGTCGTGGCCTGTCGCTCGAGGCCGTCGTCGAGGCCGTCAACGCCGGCTTCCGTGACGGGGAGGCGAGGTCCGCCGTGGCCGGTCACCCCATCCGGGTCACGTCCCTGCTGACGGCGATGCGCCATGCCGCGAAGTCCGCGGAGATCGCCGAGCTCGCGGTGAGGTACCGCGACCGCGGCGTCGCCGGCTTCGACATCGCGGGTGCCGAGGCCGGCTACCCGCCCACCCGGCATCTCGACGCCTTCGAGTACCTGCGCCGCGAGAACGCGCACTTCACGATCCACGCCGGTGAGGCCTTCGGGTTGCCGTCGATCTGGGAGGCGATCCAGTGGTGCGGAGCCGACCGGCTGGGCCACGGTGTGCGCATCGTCGACGACATCACCATCGACGACCGGCCCTTCGGTGAGTGGCTCGACGGGCACCGCGACGACCCGAAGGCGCTCGTGCACGTCGAGCTCAAGCGTGTGCGCCTCGGCCGCCTCGCCGCGTACGTGCGTGACATGCGCATCCCGCTGGAGATGTGCCCGAGCAGCAACCTGCAGACCTCCGCGGCGCTGTCGATCCCGCTGCACCCCATCACGCTGCTCAAGCGGCTGCGGTTCCGCGTGACGCTGAACACCGACAACCGGCTCATGAGCGACACCTCGATGACGAAAGAGTCGACGCTGCTGGCCGAGCAGGCGGGCTGGACCCTCACGGACTTCCGGTGGGCGGCGATCAACGCCATGAAGTCGGCGTTCATCCCGTTCGACGAGCGCCTCGGGTTCATCAACGAGGTCATCAAGCCGGGGTATGCCGCGTTGGGCTACGTCGCCTCGCCGATGGGCTGAGGCCCGCCGCTCGACGGCGTCAGGGGCGGCTGTTCGTCACGAGGTGCGAGAGCTCCGTCTCCGCCTCGCGTGGCGTGATGCAGCGCGCCCCGAGGGCCTGGGCCTCGGCGACGACGTGCGGCTCGTCGCGCAGCAGCGCCAGGCCCCGCCGGAGGAGGATGTGGGGCGGTTTGCGGCGCTCGGCGAGGTCGCGCGCGAACCGGCGCAGCGCCGTGACGTACCGGTTCTGTCGCACGCACAGCGCGTCGGCGAGCAGACCCTCGGCCCGCAGCGGCGCCACGAGGCGCCCGGCGAACAGCCCCTCGGCCAGGATGTGGTCGCGGGGACCGGCGTCGACGGCGTGCCGACCCGTGACGGCGGAGGCCCCGATGTCGTACACCGGGACCTCGACGTGCCCGGTGTCGACCAGGGTCCGCAGGGCGGTGACCGCCGCGTCGGTGTCCCACGAGTCGATGTGGTCCCAGTCCGCGATGCCGATGGGGGAACGCGGCAGCCGTGGGTCGTCGTGCTCGCGGTAGAAGTCGTCGAGCCGGACGACGGGCCAGCCGTGGGCGGCGCTGAGCCGTGCGGCCAACCGGCTCTTGCCGGCGCCGCTCGGCCCGGTGAGCAGCAGCACGCGTCGTCGGCCGGGCGACGACGCGCTCGCGACCTCGCCCGTCGCGTCCGTGCCACCCACGGCCTCGCGCCCCGCGCTCACGAACCGGTCACAGGCCCTTCGGGTGCCAGACCGTCTTCGTCTCGACGAAGGCACGGATTCGGGTCAGGCCGGGGTCCGCGCTCCAGTCCGGCTCGACCGCGGCGCCCTCGGACAGCGTCGGGCGCAGGACCCGCTTGAGGTTGCCGGCGGCCTCGGCCTCCAGCGCGCCCCACTCGAGTCCGTCGGCGCCGGCCGCACCGGTGAGGTCGATCGCGTTGACGTCGCGGTGCGAGGCGAGCCACGGGGCCACCTCGGCGGTGCGCCCCGTCACGATGTTGACGACGCCGGCCGGCACGTCCGACGTGGCCAGGACCTCCCCGAACGTGACCGACGGCAGCGGCCGGTCGGTCGAGCTGAGCACGACCGCGGTGTTGCCCGTCGCGATGACCGGCGCCACCACGGACACGAGGCCCAGCAGCGAGGAGCGTTGCGGCGCAAGGACGCCCACGACGCCTGTCGGCTCGGGAGCGGACACGTTGAAGAAGGGTCCGGCCACCGGGTTGAGGGTGCCGAGCACCTGGGCGACCTTGTCGGTCCAGCCGGCGTACCAGACGAGGCGGTCGACGGTCGCATCGACGACGCCCGACGCCGCGCGCGCCGACAGTCCCTCGCCCGCTGCCACCTCCTCGACGAACTGCGCGCGCCGGCCCTCGAGCACCTCGGCCACGCGGTACAGCACCTGGCCGCGGTTGTAGGCCGTGGCCGCCGACCACGTGGGGAAGGCGCCACGCGCCGCGACGACGGCGTCGCGCAGGTCCTTGCGCGAGCCCATCGAGGCGTTGGCGAGGAACTGGCCCTGGGCTGAGACGACCTCGTAGGAACGACCCGACTCGCTGCGGGGGAAGGCGCCCCCGATGTAGAGCTTGTACGTCTTGCGGACGTCGAGGCGGCTCATCGGGCGGCTCCCGTCGCGGTCGAGGACACTGTCGCAGGGGTGGTGGTGAGGTAGGCGTCCAGGCCGTGGCGCCCGCCCTCACGGCCGTAGCCGGACTCCTTGTAGCCGCCGAAGGGCGAGGCAGGGTCGAAGCGGTTGAAGGTGTTGGCCCAGACGACGCCGGCGCGCAACCGGTCGGCCATCCAGAGGATCCGCGAGCCCTTCTCGGTCCACACGCCGGCCGACAGGCCGTACGCCGTGTTGTTCGCCTTGGCGACGGCCTCCTGCGGCGTGCGGAAGGTCAGGACCGACAGGACAGGGCCGAAGATCTCCTCGGTCGCGACCCGGTGGGTCTGCGAGACGCCGGTGAGGACGGTGGGCGGGAACCAGAAGCCCTTGCCCGGCAGGGTGCACTCGGGGCTCCACCGCTCGGCGCCCTCGGCGATACCGGCGTCGACGAGGGTCGTGATGCGGTCGAGCTGGGCCCGGCTGTTGATGGCGCCGAGGTCGCTGTTCTTGTCCATCGGGTCCCCGACGCGCAGGGTGCCCAGGCGACGCTTGAGCCGGGCGACGACGTCGTCGTGGACGCTCTCCTGCACGAGCAGGCGCGACCCCGCGCAGCAGACCTGGCCCTGGTTGAAGAAGATGCCGTTGACGATGCCCTCGACGGCCTGGTCGATGGGCGCGTCGTCGAAGACGACGTTGGCCGCCTTGCCGCCGAGCTCGAGGGTGGCCTTCTTCGCGGTACCGGCGATCGATCGGGCGATCAACCTGCCCACCTCGGTCGAGCCGGTGAAGGCGATCTTGTCGACGTCGGGGTGCTCGACGAGCGCCTGGCCGGTGCGCCCGTCGCCGGTGAGGATGTTGACCACGCCCGGGGGCAGGTCGGCCTGCTGGCACACCTCGGCGAACAGCAGCGCCGTGAGCGGCGTCGTCTCGGCCGGCTTGAGCACGACGGTGTTGCCCGTCGCGAGCGCCGGTGCGACCTTCCAGGCGAGCATGAGCAGCGGGAAGTTCCACGGGATGACCTGCGCGACGACGCCGTGCGGTCGGGGCACGGGTCCGCCGGACGGGGTCAGGCCCGCGTACTCGAGCTTGTCGGCCCAGCCCGCGTGGTAGAAGAAGTGGGCCGCGGCCGTCGGGACGTCGACGTCGCGGGTCTCCTTGATCGGCTTGCCGTTGTCGAGGGTCTCGAGGACGGCGAACTCTCGCGCGCGCTCCTGCAGGATGCGCGCGATGCGGAACAGGTACTTGCCGCGCTCGGCGCCGGACAGACGGCCCCAGACACCGTCGTAGGCGCGGCGGGCGGCGGCCACAGCCTTGTCGACGTCCTTGGGTCCGGCCTGGCTGACCTCGGCGAGGACGGACTCGTCGGCGGGGTTGACGGTGGCGAAGGTGGCCTTGGGGCGGGTGAAGGCGCCGTCGACGAAGAGGCCGTAGGACTTCTCGATGGTGACGACGGCGCGCGACTCGGGCGCAGGGGCGTACTCGAAGGTGGGCATCAGGGTCCTCGGTCAGTCGATCGTCACGTAGTCGGCACCGGAGTAGGCGCCGGTCGCCAGCTTCTGCCGCTGCAGCAGCAGGTCGTTGAGCAGGCTCGAGGCCCCGAAGCGGAACCACTCCGGCGTCAGCCAGTCGTCGCCCGCGATCTCGCTGACCATGACGAGGTGCTTGATGGCGTCCTTGGTCGTGCGGATGCCGCCGGCGGGCTTGACGCCGACCTGCACGCCGGTGACCTCGCGCCAGTCGCGCACCGCCTCGAGCATGACGAGGGTGACCGGCAGGGTCGCCGCGGGGGACACCTTGCCGGTCGAGGTCTTGATGAAGTCACCACCGGCGAGCATTGCCAGGTAGGACGCCCGGCGCACGTTGTCGTACGTCACGAGCTCGCCGGTCTCGAGGATGACCTTGAGATGCGCGGTCCCGCAGGCGGCCTTGACCTCGGCGATCTGGTTGAAGACCGTGAGGTGGTCGCCGGACAGGAACGCTCCCCGGTCGATGACCATGTCGATCTCGTCGGCCCCGGCGCGCACGGCGTCGCGGGTGTCGGCGAGCTTGACCGCCATGCTGGCGCGCCCGGACGGGAACGCGGTCGCGACGGCCGCCACGTGGATGCCGCTGTCGCCGAGGGCGTCCTTGGCGGTCGCGACCATGTCCCCGTAGACGCAGACGGCCGCCGGACGCGGCGTCGTCGGGTCGAGCGCGTCGGGCACGAGCGCCTTGGCGCACAGCGAGCGGACCTTGCCGACGGTGTCGGCGCCCTCGAGCGTCGTCAGGTCGATCATGCCGATCGCGGTGTCGATGGCCCAAGCCTTGCTCGTCGTCTTGATCGACCGGGTGCCGAGCGAGGCGGCCCGCGCCTCGCAGCCGACCTGGTCGACGCCGGGGAGCCCGTGCAGCCACGAGGTCAGGGCCGAGTTGGTCAGGCGCGACACCCCGAGGACGTCCCGCGCCTGGGCGGTGAGCTCCTGCGCGCTGCGCGTCGTCGTCGTACTAACGGTCACCCGCCGAGTGTATCCACCATCCGAGACGCCCCCGACCGAGCCGAGGCCGCCCCGGCCGTCGTCGCCACGCCCGGCGCGTGAGAGAGTCAGGCGATGACCCTCGGACCCGGAGGGTGCGTGCCCGGCCTGACCGGGCGGTGACGACGAGGAGACGGGGAGGACGCGTGAGCCGCGACGACGAGGCGTTCGACGCCACACGCCCCGGTGGCGCCGCGGACGCGACGCCGGCGGGCCTCGGACCGCTTCGCGACCCCCACACCGTGCGTCCCGGGTCCTCGATCGCCGTCGGCGCGGCCGGGGGCGTCTGCGGTCTGGCCCTGCTCGTGCCGGCTCTGCTGACGCCCTCGCGCAGCTGGACGCTCATCTCGAGCGTCGTGCTCGCCCTCGTCCTCCTGTGGCTGTTCGTCGTGCGTCCGAGCGCCGTCATCCACGCGGAGGGTGTGCGCCTCGTCAACCCGATGCGGGTCGTCGACGTGACGTGGCCGGCCATCGACGAGGTCCGCTCGCGCTGGGCGCTCGAGCTGTTCTGTGCCGGCCGCAGGTACACCGCCTGGGGCGTGCCGGCCGACCCGGGCCGGCCCAGGTACGGGCGTCAGGCCCTCGCCATCGGGGCCAACCGGCTCCGAGGCACGGCCGGCACCGCCGGCGCCGAGGCCGACACCCGTCCGCGCCGTCCCAAGGTCGATGCACAGACCGTCGCGGCCGAGATCGAGGAGCGGCGGGAGCAGGACCGCCGCCGCAAGGACGGGCGCACGCCGCGCATCGCCACGCAGGTGTGGGACCCGGTCTCGGTCGGGCTGCTCCTGGCGGCCGCCGCCTTCTTCGTCATCGGGACGTTCGTCGTCTGAACGGGTGGGCGGGGCCCGAGGTCAGATCGCGGTGAGGTGCTCGAGGTCGGCTCGCACGGCGGCGAGACGCGTCTCGGCGGTGGCGCGCGCCATCCGGAGCGCGTCGGGCCCCTCGACCGGCTCGATGACCTCGAGGTAGACCTTGACCTTCGGCTCCGTGCCGCTCGGGCGCACGATGACGCGGGAGTCGTCCTCGAGGTACCACCGCAACCCCTCCGTCGGCGGCAGACCACCGTCGCCGCGCGACAGGTCGTCGACGCGCACCACGGTGATCCCGGCCACCGACGCCGGCGGGCCGGACCGCAGCCGGTTCATCAGCGTCTCGGTCTGGGACAGGTCGAACACCCGCACCGAGAAGGAGTCGGTGGCGTGCACGCCGTGCTCGGCGGCGAGGTCGTCGAGCAGGTCGGTCAGCGTGCGCCCCTGCGCCTTGAGGGACGCGGCGAGCTCGGCCAGCAGGAGCGCGGCGCTGACACCGTCCTTGTCGCGGACCAGCTGCGGCGCGACGCAGTAGCCGAGCGCCTCCTCGTACCCGTAGCGCAGGCCCGGCACGCGTGAGATCCACTTGAAGCCGGTGAGCGTCTCCTCGTGGTCCACCCCGGCGGCTCGGGCGATGGCGGCGAGCAGGCGCGAGGACACGATCGAGTTCGCGAACACGTCGCCGCGCCCGACGCCGCGCCGCACGACGTGGGCGCCGAGCAGGGCACCGACCTCGTCACCGCGGAGCATGCGCCAGTCGCCGAGGGCCGGGTCGTGCACCGCGGCCGCACAGCGGTCGGCGTCCGGGTCGTTGGCGATGACGAGGTCGCACGGCGCGGACCGGGCCAGCGCCAGGGCCAGGTCGATGGCCCCCGTCTCCTCGGGGTTGGGGAACGCGACGGTCGGGAAGTCGGGGTCGGGCACGGCCTGCTCGTCGACGGCCGCGAGGTCGGCGAACCCGGCGCGCTGGAACGCGGCCGTCACGGTCCCGTGGCCGACGCCGTGCAGGCTGGTGTGCACGATCGCGAGGTCGCGCGGCGAGCCGGCATCGAGGACGGTGACGACGGCGTCGAGGTACTCCGAGAGCAGCTCGTCGCCGAGGGTCTCCCAGCCGTCGTGCGCGCGAGGGACGTCGGCGACGCGCTCGACGCGGGCGATGTGCGCGGCGATCTGCGCGTCGGACGGCGGCACGATCTGGCTGCCGTCGCCGAGGTAGACCTTGTACCCGTTGTCCTGTGGTGGGTTGTGGCTCGCCGTGACCATGACGCCGGCGTCCGCGCCGAGGTGACGGATCGCGAAGGCGAGGACCGGTGTGGGCAGTGGCTGGGGCAGGAGCAGGGCGCGGCCCCCGGCGGCCACGACCACCGCCGCGGTGTCGCGGGCGAAGACGTCGGAGTTGTAGCGGGCGTCGAAGCCGATGACGACGGTCGGGTGGTCGCCGGCGCCGCCCTCGCTGCGCAGGTAGGCGGTCAGCCCGGCCGCGGCCCGGATGACGACGCTGCGGTTCATCCGGTTCGGGCCCGCGCCGAGCGCGCCGCGCAGTCCCGCCGTGCCGAACTCGAGCATGCCCGCGAAGCGGTCGGCCAGGTCGGTCCGTGCCGCGTCGTCGCCGGCCGCCGCCCGCTCGAGCAGCGCGTCCAGCTCGCCGCGCGTCGTCGGGTCCGGGTCGTCGTCGCGCCACGCGGCGGCGACCGCGAGGAGCACGTCGGCGCCGGGGGCGTCGGTACCGGGGGCGTTGGTGCCCGGGGCGTCGGTGCCGGGAACGGCGGCCATCAGATGCGCCCCACGACCGCGGCGAGGAGGCGACCGCACCGTCCCGCGGCCGCGCGCCCCGCCTCGAGCACCTCCTCGTGGTGCAGCGGCGTCTCGGAGATGCCGGCCGCGAGGTTGGTGACGAGCGAGATGCCGAGCACGTCCAGGCCGCACTGGCGGGCCGCGATGGCCTCGAGGGAGGTCGACATGCCGACGAGGTCACCCCC
The DNA here is from genome assembly GCF_056755315.1 of Monashia sp. HAY1-2A. Taxonomy (NCBI): domain Bacteria; kingdom Bacillati; phylum Actinomycetota; class Actinomycetes; order Micrococcales; family Intrasporangiaceae; genus Intrasporangium; species Monashia sp. HAY1-2A. The sequence goes on along the minus strand of NZ_JBNDHY010000004.1, from coordinate 61,358 downwards.
GATGACCCTGGCCATCTGCACCTCGGCCGGGGTCTCGTAGTGGGGCCCGCGGAACTGCACGTAGACGCCCTCGTCGAGGTCGGGGTCGACCTCGCGTGCGAGCTGGCGCAGCCGGGGCGTGTAGACGTCGGTCAGGTCGACGAAGTTCGGTCCCTCGATCGGGGAGTGCGCCGTGAGGTTGATGTGGTCGCGGATGAGGACCGGGGTACCCGGACCCCACGCCGGGTTGAGGCCCCCGCAGCCGTTGGTGAGGACGACGGTGCTGCACCCGGCGGCCTTCGCCGTGCGGACGGCGTGGACCACCGACCGCACCCCACGGCCCTCGTAGAAGTGGGTCCGCGTCCCGAAGACGAGCGCGCGCCGGCCGGTCTCACCGATGGCGACCGAGCGCATCGTGCCGGAGTGCCCGGCGACCGCGGCGCGGTGGAAACCCGGGACGTCGGCGTTCTCGATGGTCGTCAGGGTCTGCCCGACGAGATCGGCGGTCTGGCCCCAGCCGGAACCCAGGACGAGGGCGACGTCGTGGCGCTCGACCCCGGTGCGCTCGGCGATGACGGCCGCCGCGGCCTCGGCGACGGCGAAGGGGTCGGTCGAGGGGTCGGCGAGGTCGAGGTGCGTCGTGGTCACGCTCAGGACTCTAGCGACGCCCTCCACGTGCCGGACACCTCCCGGCGGGATGGTTGGATGGACGCGTGATCACGCGTGAGACGTCCGTTGTCATCATCGGGGGCGGCCCGGGTGGGTACGAGGCGGCGCTCGTCGCCGCCCAGCTCGGCGCGCAGGTCACGGTCGTCGAGAAGGACGGCCTCGGTGGCGCCGCGGTCCTCACCGACTGCGTCCCGAGCAAGGCGCTCATCGCCACCGCCGACTACATGTCCGACTTCCAGACCGCCTCGCACCTCGGCGTGCGCCTGCAGGACGACGACGGCGACGAGGTGTCCGATGCCGTGGCCCAGCCCGGGACGGTCAACGGCCGCATCCTCGAGCTCGCGGCCGCACAGAGCGCCGACATCCGCGGCAGCCTCGAGCAGGTCGGCGTCACCGTCCTGCCCGGCACGGCCCGCCTCGCCCGGCGCGACCTCGTCGTCGCCGACCTCGCCGACGGCACGACGCGTGAGCTGCCCGCCGACGTGGTGCTGCTGTCCACCGGCGCCTCGCCGCGGGTCATGGACACCATGCGCCCCGACGGCGAGCGCATCCTGACGTGGCAGCAGATCTACTCCCTCGACGAGCTGCCCGAGCGGATCGTCGTCATCGGCTCCGGCGTCACCGGTGCGGAGCTGGCGCAGGCCTACCTCGGGCTCGGCTCGCAGGTCGTCCTCGTGTCCTCCCGCGACCGCGTGCTGCCCGGGGAGGACGCCGACGCCGCGACGGTCATCGAGGAGGTGTTCCGCAAGCGCGGCATGGAGGTGCTGAACAAGTCGCGGGCGGCCTCGGTCGAGCGCACCGCGGACGGCGTCGTCGTCACCCTCGTCGACGGCCGCACCGTCGAGGGGTCGCACGCCCTGCTCGCGGTCGGCTCCGTGCCCAACACGGCGGGCCTCGGCCTCGAGGACACCGGCGTCGAGCTGAGCCCGTCCGGACACATCCAGGTCGACCGCGTCTCGCGCACGAGCGTCGGCGGGGTCTACGCGGCCGGAGACTGCACCGGGGTGCTGCCGCTCGCCTCCGTCGCCGCCATGCAGGGCCGCATCGCCATGTGGCACGCCCTCGGCGACGCCGTGGCACCGCTCAACGTGCGCGGGGTGGCCGCCAACATCTTCACCGAGCCCGAGATCGCGACCGTCGGCATCAGCCAGAACGCCGCCGACGAGTCGCCCGACGTCGAGTCGGTCATGCTGCCCCTCGCGCGCAACCCGCGCGCCAAGATGCAGGGCATCACCGACGGCTTCGTCAAGCTCTTCTGCCGCAAGGCGCACGGCACCGTGCTCGGCGGCGTCGTCGTCGCACCCAAGGCCTCCGAGCTCGTGTTCCCGGTGGCCCTCGCCGTCCAGAACCGGCTGTCGGTCGACCAGGTGGCCAGCACCATCACCGTCTACCCGTCGCTGTCCGGGTCGGTCGCCGAGGCCGCGCGACAGCTGCACCAGGCCGACTGAGCCTCAGCGGGGCGTCGGGTCGTCCGGGTCCGCAGCGCCGTCAGGGTACGTGGGGCCGACGGGGTGGTCTGCGTCCCCGGTGTGCTCGTCCCCGAGTGACTCCTGCTCGCGCCGGTCCTCCTCCGCCCACCGCTCGCGGCGCCGCGTCGAGACCCGGTCGCGCAGCCAGCGCTGGAAGAGCCAGAAGAGCAGGACGAACACGAGCGCGGCGAGCAGGTTCGTCACCGAGAAGCCGTTCGGCTGGGTGGTCGCGGTGGACAGGGTCACAAGCACCCCAGCAGTGTGCCAGAGGCGTAACGTCGGCTCCGTGGCGGCGCCGCCGCCGTCCGGGGCGCTCCCCGCCCCGGTCCAGCCATCCCGGAGGACACGTGAGCGACTGGATCAGCAAGGCCAAGGACTTCATCAAGGGCCATCCGGACCAGGTGGGCCAGGGCCTCGACAAGGCCGAGGAGCTCATCAACGAGAAGACGGGCGGCCGGTACGCCGAGCAGCTCGACGAGGGCTCGGACCGGGTCCGCGACGCCCTCGGCCTGCCGCCGGAGGACGACGGGACGCAGCCGGGTGCGCCGGGCGACCCGACACCCGCCCCGACACCTGCCCCGACGCCTGAGCCGGGACCGAGCCCGGGGCCCGCGCCGACGCCGGAGCCCTCACCGGGACCCGCGCCGGTGCCGACCCCGCCTCCCACGCCGCCCACGCCCGAACCGGGCCCCGTGCCGACGCCGGAGCCGGGGCCTGCGACGCCGCCGCCGGGCGTGCCCGACCCGAACGACCCGAGCCCGGTCGACCCCTCCCTCCCCGGAGGCCCGGGTCCGTCCGAGATCCCGCCCACCGGCGAGGGGGACATCACGCTCGGGGACCCGCCCAGTCGGTCCTGACCCGGCGCAGCCCGGACACGACGGAGGCCGCCACCCGGACGGGTGGCGGCCCCTCGCGGTGTCGGACGGTGGTAGGCCGGGTGGGCTCAGGCCTCGGTGTCCTTGATGTCGGCCAGGACGGCGCCGGAGGTGACGGTCTGGCCGACGGTGGCGCTCAGTCCGGTGATGATGCCGGGTTTGTGGGCGGTGATGGGTTGTTCCATCTTCATGGCCTCCAGGACCAGGACGAGGTCGCCGGCGGCGACGGTGGCCCCGTCGGCGACGGCGATCTTGACGATGGTGCCCTGCATCGGGGCGGTCAGGGAGTCCCCGGAGGCGGCGGCGCCGCCCTTGGACGCGCCGGCGCGTTTCGGGGCCTTCTTGCGGGTGGTGGCCGCGCCGTTGCCGATGGCCAGGCCGCCGGGCAGGGACACCTCGAGGCGGCGGCCGCCGACCTCGACGACGACGGTCTGGCGCGGCTCGGGGGCCGCGCCGGCGGCGTCGGGGCCGGTGACGGCGTAGGCGGGGATCTGGTTGTCGAACTCGGTCTCGATCCAGCGGGTGTGGATGGTGAAGGGCTGGTCCGGGTCGGTCGGGGCGAACGCGGGGTCGGTGACGACGGCGCGGTGGAACGGGACGACGGTGGGCATGCCCTCGATCTGCAGCTCGGCCAGGGCGCGGCGGGCCCGCTGCAGGGCCTGGGTGCGGTCGCGGCCGGTGACGATGAGCTTGGCGATCATCGAGTCGAACGCGCCGGCGACGGTGTCGCCCTGCACGATGCCGGCGTCCCAGCGCACCCCGGGGCCGTGCGGCACGACCATCCGGGTCACGGTGCCGGGGGCGGGCAGGAACCCGCGGCCGGGGTCCTCGCCGTTGATCCGGAACTCGATGGAGTGCGCGTGCGGTTCCGGGTCGACCTCCTCGAGGTGCTCGCCGTTCGCGATGCGGAACTGCTCGCGGACCAGGTCGATGCCGGTGACCTCCTCGGAGACCGGGTGCTCGACCTGCAGGCGGGTGTTGACCTCCAGGAAGCTGATGTCGCCGGCCGGGCCGACGAGGAACTCGCAGGTGCCGGCGCCGACGTAGCCGGCCTCGCGCAGGATGGCCTTGGACGCGCGCAGCAGCTCGGCGTGCTGGGCCTCGGTCAGGAACGGGGCGGGGGCCTCCTCGACGAGCTTCTGGTTGCGGCGCTGCAGCGAGCAGTCCCGGGTCGAGACGACGACGACGGTGCCGTGCTGGTCGGCCAGGCACTGGGTCTCCACGTGCCGGGGCTTGTCCAGGAACCGTTCGACGAAGCACTCGCCGCGCCCGAACGCGGTGACGGCCTCGCGGACCGCCGACTCGAACAGGTGCGGGATCTCCTCCAGGGTGCGGGCCACCTTCAGGCCGCGGCCGCCGCCGCCGTAGGCGGCCTTGATGGCGACCGGCAGCCCGTACTCCTTCGCGAAGGCGATGACCTCGTCGGCGTCGGCGACCGGGTCGGTGGTGCCGGGCACCAGCGGGGCGCCGGCCTTGGTGGCGATGTGGCGGGCCTTGACCTTGTCGCCGAGGGCGTCGATGGCCTCCGGGCCGGGGCCGATCCAGGTCAGGCCGGCGTCGATGACCTTCTGCGCGAAGCCGGCGTTCTCGGCCAGGAACCCGTAGCCGGGGTGGACCGCGTCGGCCCCGGAGCGGGCCGCGACCTCGAGCAGCTTGTCCTGGTCCAGGTAGCTCTCACCGGGGGTCGCCCCGCCGAGGGCGAACGCCTCGTCGGCGACCGTGACGTGCAGCGCGTCGCGGTCGGGGTCGGCGTACACGGCCACCGAGGCGATGCCGGCGTCGGTGCAGGCCCGGGCGATCCGGACGGCGATCTCACCACGGTTGGCGATCAGGACCTTGCTGATGGGAGCCATGGTTCGGACTCTAGCGGCTGGGCCGTGGCCCGTTTTCCGGTCACCCGGCTCATTCCCGCCGTCTCGCCGTGAGGTCCAGCACATTGCCGGACCGTCCCCGATCTAGCGTGTGTCCCATGACGCCACGACAGACGGTCCCGACCCTTCCACTCGGCCACGCCAGCACCCCGGGCCTCGCCGTGCCCCAGCTCGGCTTCGGTGTCTGGGAGGTCCCGGACGCCGAGGTCGACGCCGCCGCCGGGCGCGCGCTTGAGGTCGGCTACCGCCACCTGGACACCGCGCGGCTCTACGGCAACGAGGCGGGCATCGGCCGCGTCCTCGCCGCGTCCGCGCTGCCCCGCGACGACGTCTTCGTCACGACGAAGGTCTGGAACGACGACCACGACGACGTCCGCGGCGCGTTCGACGCGTCCATGGGGCGGCTCGGCCTCGACGTGCTCGACCTCTACCTCATCCACTGGCCCGCGCCGAAGCAGGACCGGTACGTCGCCGCGTGGCGCTCGATGCTCGAGCTGCAGCAGGAGGGACGCGTCCGCTCGGTCGGCGTGTGCAACTTCCAGGTGCCGCACCTGCAGCGACTCCTTGACGAGACCGGGGTGCTGCCCTCCGTCAACCAGGTGGAGCTGAGCCCGTACCTCCAGCAGCGTGAGCTGCGTGCCTTCCACGAGGAACACGGGATCGTCACCGAGGCGTGGAGCCCGCTCGCCGTCCGGGCGGGTCTCCTCGAGGACCCGGTCGTCACCGACGTCGCGCGCCGACTCGACGTCTCGCCGGCCCGCGTCGTCCTGCGGTGGCACATCGAGCTCGGCAACGTCGTCCTGACGCGGTCGGTGACGCCCGAGCGCATCGAGGAGAACGCCCGCCTCTTCGACTTCGCCCTCGACCGCGAGGCTCTCGATGCCCTGGCCGGCCTCGACCGCGGACGGCGCACGGGCCCGGACCCCGACACGTTCGGCTGACGGGTTCCCCACCCCGTCGCTAGGGTGCGGCCATGGACGAGGGGGTGGTCGGGCAGCACGTCGCCGGGCGCGGACGGGCCGGCCTCAGCGTCTGCGTGGTCACGTACGAGCGCGCGGCCTTCCTCGAGCGCTGCCTGGCCGGTATCGCCGCCCTCGAGGACCCCGTCGACGAGGTGGTCGTCGTCGACGCGTCGGCCAGGGACAGGAGTGCGGAGGTCGACGCGCACGACCTGCCGCTGCACTTCGTCTGGGCGCCGCAGCTGGCCGGCTGGATGACACGGTCCCGCAACGAGGCGCTGCGCCGGGTCACCGGTGAGGTCGTGGCCTTCCTCGATGACGACGTCGTCGTCGAACCCGGCTGGTCCAGGGCGGTGCGCGCCGCGTACCGCGACCCCTCCGTCGCGGCCGTTGCCGGTCGCACCCGCAACGGGATCGCGGGAGAGGAGCGCTACGACCAGCCGGTCGGGCGCTACCTGCCGAACGGCCGCCTGACCGAAGGGTTCGCCGTGACGGCGGACGCCCCGTTCGAGGTCGACCACGGGATCGGCGCCAACATGTCGTTCCGGCGCTCGGTGCTGGCCGACCTCGGCGGGTTCCGCGACGACTACCCGGGCACCGCGCTGCGCGAGGACACCGACGTGTTCCTGCGTGTCGGGCGGATCGGCGGACGAGTCGTCTTCGCCCCCGACGCCGTGGTCGACCACCTGCCCGCGCCGCACGTCAGGGGCGCCCGGTTCGACACCCGCTACAAGCTGTACGGACGCCGCAACCACGCGGTCATGGTGGCGCGGCATCGCGGTCTGGGCTCGGCCGACCTGCGCCGCTGGGTGGCTGGTGAGCTGCGTGGTGTCGGCGGGGCGTCGGGTCTGCGGGCTCGCGCCCTGCGGTTGGGTGTGACGGTCATGGGGATCGGCTGGGGGCTGGGTGCGGCTGTGCGGCAGGCGTCGTGGGGTCCGTCCGAGCCGCGCCGCACGGGCCCACAGGCCGAGGACCTCCGCGCTCTGCTCTCCGGCTGAGGCGGACCGGCTCACCCGGGTGTGGTGGGCCCGGCATGGACGGGGCTGGGCGGGCTCCCTGCGCCGCAGTACGTTGGCGGCATGGGTCTGTTCTCCCGCCGCAAGAGCTCCGAGGTCACCGACACCGAGGGGCGACCCGCCGTCGACGAGGCCCCGGAGACCCACGACTCGTTGGTGCCCGACCCCTCGGGGCGTCCGGAGAGCCGCCCACTCGGTGAGGAGGAGCGCGCCCGGATCTCCGCGGGCCTGGACCGCGCCCGGACGCTCGGGGTGGACGTCGACGACCTGGAGTCCATCGGTTCGCACTTCGACGAGCAGTTCCGCGCCGTCCAGGCGGACCCGTCGGCCGGGGGCGGGTCCGACGTCGTGGTCGACACCTTCGCCATCGCGATCGGTGAGCACCTGACACGACACAGCGCCCGGGACTGGGCCGTGGTCACCGATGCCTTCGGCACGGACCTGGGACTCGTCGCGGCACGGGCCGACACCGTGGTCGTCCCGCACAACCTCGTCGGCGCCCGCTGGATGCGTGGCGAGACGGGCTGGATCCCGGGCGTCGTGTCGCACCTGGTCCGCCTGCGTCCTCGCCCGCGCTGAGCGGGCCCCTAGGATCGCGGTCATGAACGGAACGGACGGTGCCACCGGTGACACGGATGCGCGCAGCCGACGCGACCTGGAGCAGGGCATCGAACGCGACTTCACGCGCCGGATGTCGTACGGCGACTACCTGCGTCTCGACACGCTGCTGAGCGCGCAACAGCCGCTCAGCGACCCCCCGCAGCACGACGAGCTGCTCTTCATCATCCAGCACCAGACGTCCGAGCTGTGGCTCAAGCTGATGATCCACGAGCTGCGGTCCGCCCGGAGCCTCCTCGCCTCCGACGAGCTGGCCCCCGCCCTCAAGAGGCTCGCCCGGGTCAAGCACATCCAGCACTCGCTGACGGACCAGTGGTCGGTGCTCGCGACGCTGACGCCGAGCGAGTACGCGCAGATCCGGCCCTTCCTCGCCACGAGCTCCGGGTTCCAGTCGGCGCAGTACCGCGAGGTCGAGTTCCTCCTCGGCAACAAGAACGCCGACATGGTGGCGGTCTTCTCCCATGACGAGACGGCCCGCACCGCGCTCGACGAGCTGCTGCACGAGCCGAGTCTCTACGACGCGTTCCTGGCCTACCTGGCGCGCCGCGGATATGCGGTCCCCGCGCACCTGCTCGAGCGGGACTGGACCCAGCCGTACCGGCTCGAGCCGGGACTCGTGGACGTCTTCGCCGGTGTCTACGCGGCGCCGCACGACCACTGGGGCGTGTACGAGACCTGCGAGGAGCTCGTCGACCTCGAGGACAACTTCCAGCAGTGGCGGTTCCGGCACCTGCAGGTCGTCCAGCGGACCATCGGCCAGAAGACGGGGACCGGAGGTTCGAGCGGCGTCGACTTCCTGCGTCGGGCCCTCGACCTCACGTTCTTCCCCGAGCTCTACGAGGTGCGCACCCAGATCGGCGGCTGACCGCCGGCACGGGCGGGCCGGGGCCCCTGGTCACATTCCGGTCAGCCTCGGGTCAGGCTCCGATGGAGCGTGACGGCACGACGAACCTGCTGCGCCGAGGCTCGCACTGGCAGGTGCACTCGGCGATGCAGAGCTCCTCGAAGCACGCGTCGGGGCACGAGCACTCCGGCTCGAGCTGCCGGGGAGGCCGTGTCAGGGGCTGCGGGCCGCGCATGAGCCGGGCGCGGGTCTCGAGCCCGCCCTGGGTCGGGTGGTCCGCGGGGCGCTCACGCCGCGGGCCGTCGGCCAGGGCGCGGTCCCGCGCCGGCCGGAGACCGTACCAACCCCTCGCCGGCCGTCGGTCGTAGCGCGGGTAGGCCCACCGCTCGTAGGGCACCTCGTCCGGAGGCGCCACGTCCAGGTGCGCCGGGAAGCGGCGCCCCTGGTTGTCCCGGACGCCGTCCACCGGCACCGGCTCGACCTCCTGTCCGCTGGAGTCGAGGACAGCCAGCCGGAGCCCGGCGAGCTCGAGGATCCTGCTCAACGTCGCGAGGCTCGGCAGGCCTGTTCCCGACTCGATGCGGGCCACCGACGCCGGGGCCAGACCGACCCGTGCGGCGAGGTCTCGCTGGCTGAGGTCGGCCCGGCGCCGCACGCGCGCCACCAGGCGCCCCACGTGATCGGGGTCGGAGAACGACGGTGCAGCGGGAGCGACCATGGACCGACGCTGTCACGACCCACCGACAGAGGCGGCCGGGTCCAAGGTGTCGGCCCCCGACGTCTACGTCAGTGCTCAGTCAGAGTGAGCAGTGACGTAGCGGTGGGAGGGTGTCGCCGCGGGGGCGTGGGGGTGCTGCTGGTACGTCAATGCTCAGTGAGAGTGAGCAGTGACGTAGCGGTGGGAGGGTGTGGCTGCGGGGGCGTGGGGGTGCTGCTGGTACGTCAGTGCTCAGTGAGAGTGAGCAGTGACGTAGCGGTGGGAGGGTGTCGCCGCGGCGGCGTAGGGGTGCTGCTGGTACGTCAGTGCTCAGTGAGAGTGAGCAGTGACGTAGGAAGGGGCGGCCGACCTGGCCCGGGCGCAGGTCACGCCGCGGTCCTGGCACGCACCTGGCGCTTGATGCGGGCCAGCATGGCGACCATGCCGCGCATGCGCAGCGGGGAGACGGCCTCGGCGAGGCCGAACCGCATCGGGGCGTCGTCCGGGACGGCGAGGACCTCTGCCGCGGTCAGCCCGTCGAGGCCCTCGTGGAGGATGCCCGCGAAGCCGCGGGTCGTGGGTGCCTCCGCGGGGGCGTCGAAGAACAGGTGGACCGCGCGGTCGTCCAACGACGACCCGTCGTCCACCTCGACCGTGAGGAACAGCGGTGACTGGCACTCGTCGACGCGCTCGAGCCGGTCGAGGTGGCCGACATAGCGCTCGGGCAGGGCGGGCAGCTCGTCGCTGAACTCGAGGAGCAGCTGCAGCTTGAGGTCGGTCGAGGCGGTGCGGAAGTCCTCGGCGATCTCGGCCAAGGCCGTCGGGAGGGGAGTGTCGGTCATCGGGATCAGGGCGCCTCGGTCGGTCCGGTCACTTCTCGATGGGGACACGCACGGCGTTGCCCCACTCGGTCCACGACCCGTCGTAGTTGCGGACCGCCTCGAAGCCGAGCAGGTGCGTCAGGACGAACCACGTGTGCGACGAGCGCTCGCCGATGCGGCAGTAGGCGACGACGTCGTCCGTCGGTGCCAGGCCCTGCTCGGCCAGGTAGATCGCCTCCAGCTCCTCGCGCGACTTGAACGTGCCGTCCTCGTTCGCCGCGCGGGCCCACGGCACCGACCTTGCGCCGGGGATGTGCCCGCCGCGCATCGCGCCCTCCTGGGGGTAGTCCGGCATGTGGAGCAGCTCGCCCGAGTACTCGCCGGGCGAGCGAACGTCGACGAGCGGCTTGCCGAGGTGGGCGAGCACGTCGTCCTTGAAGGCGCGGATCGGGGCGTCGTCACGCTCGGCCACGGGGTACTGGGCCGGCTTCGGCGTCGGGACCTCACGCGTCAGCTCGCGGCCCTCCGCGACCCATTTCGCGCGGCCGCCGTCGAGGAGACGGACGTCCTCGTGGCCGAAGAGGCTGAACACCCACAGGGCGTAGGCGGCCCACCAGTTGCTCTTGTCGCCGTAGATGACGACCGTCGTGTCGCGCGCGATGCCGCGGGCGCCCAGGACCTCGGCGAAGCGCGCGCCGTCCACGTAGTCCCGGGTCACCGGGTCGTTGAGGTCGACGTGCCAGTCGATCTTCAGGGCTCCGGGGATGTGGCCGGTGTCGTAGAGCAGCACGTCCTCGTCCGACTCGAGCAGGGCGATCCCGTCCGGGCCGCCGACGTTGCCCGCGGCCAGCTGCTCGGCCAGCCACTCGGTGGTGACGAGACGCTCGGGATGTGCGTAGGCGGAGAACTTCGGGTCTGCAGCGCTCATGCCGCCATCGTGTCACGACCGGGCGCGAGTTCCGCTAGGGGGACCCATAACGCAGCGTCATGGGTGCCGCACCGCGTTGGACGGGCCTCAGGAGGCGTCGGACTCCAGCCGGGCGAGGTCCTCGCGGCACCGGCGCTCGAACTCACCGAGCTCGGCGATGGCGTCCTGCACGTCCCGCAGCCGCTGGTCGAGGTCCGCGCGGCGCTCGTCGATCTGGTCGAGGACGTACTCCAGCTGCGCGCGGCGGCCCCGGGGAGCGTCGAACAGGTCGATGATCGTGCGGATCTGCTCGAGCGGGAAGCCGAGCCGCTTGCCGCGCAGGATGAGGTTGAGGCGGGTGCGGTCGCGCCGGTGGTAGACCCGCTGCGTGCCGCGCCGCTCGGGGGAGATGAGCCCGAGCTCCTCGTAGTGGCGCACCGTGCGATGCGTGACGCCGAACTCCTCGGCGACCTGCGCGATGGTCCATGTCGGCGCACTTGTCATGGCTTCGATCGTGCTTTACGTTTACGTAAGCGTCAAGCGCATCCCACAAGGAGAACACTGATGTTCGAGCTGAGCCCGGAGCACGAGGACTTCCGACAGGTCGTCCGCGACTTCGCCGAGAAGGAGGTCGCGCCGAACATCGCCAAGTGGGACGCCGCCTCCCACTTCCCGACCGACCTCGTGCCGAAGATGGGCGACCTCGGCCTGTTCGGACTCGTCGTGCCCGAGGAGTACGGCGGCAGCGCGGCGCCGGGGCAGGGCGACTTCACGAGCCTCTGTGTCGCCATCGAGGAGCTCGGCCGCGTCGACCAGTCGATCGGCATCACCCTGTCGGCCGGCGTCGGCCTCGGCATCAACCCGATCCTCACGTACGGCGACGAGGAGCAGAAGCAGCGCTTCCTGCCCGACCTCGTCGCCGGGCGGGCGCTCGCCGGCTTCGGCCTCACCGAGCCCGAGGCCGGCTCCGACGCGGGCGCCACGCGGACGAAGGCCGTGCGCGACGGCGAGGAGTGGGTGCTCAACGGCGCGAAGGCCTTCATCACCAACTCCGGCACCGACATCACCTCGGTCGTCACCGTCACCGCCCGCACCGGCACGGACGAGGACGGCTCGGCCCGGATCTCCGCGATCATGGTGCCCGCCGGCACGCCGGGCTTCGTCGTCGAGCCCGCCTACCACAAGCTCGGCTGGCACGTCTCCGACACCCATGGCCTCACCTTCGAGGACTGCCGGGTGCCGGTGGCCAACCTGCTCGGCGCCGAGGGGGAGGGTTTCAAGCAGTTCCTCAAGACCCTCGACGACGGCCGCATCGCCATCGCCTCCCTCGCCGTCGGCTGCGCGCAGGCGTGCCTCGAGCTGGCCACCGACTACGCCAGGACCCGTACCGCGTTCGGCAAGCCGATCGGCGTCAACCAGGGCGTCTCGTTCCAGATCGCCGACCTCGCGGTCAGCGTCGAGGCCGCCCGGACCCTGACCTACAAGGCCGCCTGGCTCAAGGACGAGCTGCACGAGGGCCGCCGGTCGGTCAAGGAGGTCAAGCACGCCGCGGCCATCGCCAAGCTGTACGCCACCGAGGCAGCCGTGACCGCCACCCGCATCGCGACCCAGGTCTTCGGCGGCAACGGCTTCATGGAGGAGTTCCCGGTGGCGCGGTTCTACCGGGACGCCAAGATCCTCGAGATCGGCGAAGGCACCTCCGAGGTCCAGCGGATGCTCATCGCCCGTGGCCTGGGGCTGCCGGCATGAGCACCGGCCACCACGCGCCGGACCCCCGCGTCGGTGACGTCCGACGCCGCCTCGCGGCCGCGCACGCCGCGTCCGAGCTGCCCCCGGAGAAGGCGAAGGCCAAGCTCGACAGCCAGGGCAAGATCTACGTCCGCGACCGCATCGCCCTGCTCTTCGACGAGGGCAGCTTCGTCGAGGACGGCCGCTACGCCAACGCGCTCGCGCCCGGCCTGCCGGCCGACGGCGTCGTCACCGGTCGCGGCACCGTGGACGGACGCCCCGCCGTCGTCATCGCCAACGACCCGACCGTGAAGGCCGGGTCCTGGGGGTCGCGCACCGTCGAGAAGATCGTCCGGGCGACCGAGATGGCGCTGCGCGAGGAGCTGCCCGTCTTCTGGTTCGTCGACTCCGCCGGCGCCCGCATCACCGACCAGGTCGAGATGTTCCCGGGCCGCCGCGGCGCGGGTCGGATCTTCCACAACCAGGTGGCGCTCTCGGGCAAGGTGCCGCAGATCTGCTGCCTGTTCGGCCCGAGCGCGGCCGGCGGTGCGTACATCCCGAGCTTCTGCGACCTCATCATCATGGTCGAGGGCAACGCGTCGATGTACCTCGGCAGCCCGCGCATGGCCGAGATGGTCGTCGGAGAGAAGGTCACCCTCGAGGAGATGGGCGGTGCGCGCATGCACTGCAGCGTCTCCGGCGTCGGCGACCTGCTGGCGCACGACGACGTCGAGGCGATCGAGCTGGCCAAGCTCTACTTCTCCTACGTGCCCGGCTCGTGGCGAGACAGCCCGCCGACCTACCACCCGGAGGACCCCGCCGAGCCGCTGACCGAGCACACGGTGCCGGAGCGCGAGTCGGTCCCCTTCGACATCCACGAGGTCATCGACGGGCTCGTCGACGACGACTCGTTCTTCGAGCTGAAACCGCTCTGGGCCGGCGAGCTGGTCATCGGGTTCGGTCGGATCGCCGGCGAGACCGTCGGCATCGTCGCCAACAACTCGCTCGTCAAGGGCGGGGTCCTGTTCACCGACAGCGCCGACAAGGCCGCGCGCTTCATCTGGCTCTGCGACGCCTTCTCCATCCCGCTCGTCTACCTCGCCGACGTGCCGGGGTTCATGATCGGCTCCGAGGTCGAGCGCGGCGGCATCATCCGGCACGGCGCCAAGATGGTCAGCGCCGTCTCGTCGGCCACCGTGCCCCAGTTCTGCGTCGTCGTCCGCAAGGCCTACGGGGCCGGGCTCTACGCCATGGGCGGGCCGGGCTTCGGGCCGGACGCGACCATCGCGCTGCCGACCGCGCGGATCGCCGTCATGGGCCCCGAGGCCGCCGTCAACGCCGTCTACGCCAACAAGATCGCCGAGATCGAGCAGCAGCAGGGCGAGGCGGCCCGCGACGCCTTCGTCGCCGAGCGTCGCCGCGAGTACGAGGAGGACGTCGACATCGAACGGCTGGCCGCGGACCTCGTCGTCGACGCGGTCATCGAGGCCTCCGAACTGCGCTCGGAGCTGGCCCGGCGTCTGGCCTATGCTTCCCGGCGTGACCGTCACTTCAGCGACCGCCGACGCTCCGTCCCGCCGGTCTGAGTCGCGCCTCGGTCACCGCCTCGAGCACCCGGACCGGGCCGTCGAGGCGCACCAGCCCTTCTGGCGCCGGTTCCCCGTCTGGTTCCCCTTCGCCGTCTACGCGGTGTCCCGGGTCTTCGTTCTCGTCGCCGGCAGCTACCTGGCCCGGTACCAGATCCCGCTGCCCATCGGCACGCAGAACATCCGCATCTTCTACCCGTCGCCCGCCGACCCCGGCTACCTCGTCGCGATGACGAACTGGGACGGCCAGTGGTACCGCGTCATCGCCGAGCACGGGTACCCCGCCGTCCTCCCACGGGCGGGCTGGGGCGGCATCGACATGAACCCGTGGGCCTTCTTCCCGGTGTTCCCGATGACCGTCGGGCTCATCATGAAGCTGACGGGCCTGCCGTTCGTCCTCGTCGCGCCGCTGCTGTCGACCCTCATCGGGTTCGCCGCGATGCACATGCTCTTCAAGCTCGTCGACGAGGTCGTCGGCCGCTGGGAGGCCGTCGTCGCCGTCGTCGCGACGTGCTTCTACATCGCCTCGCCGGCGTTCTCCGCCTCGTACACCGAGTCGACGGCACTGCTCGGCGTCACGACGACGCTGTGGCTGCTGCGCCGCCGCCGGTACGGCTGGGTCGTGCTCGCCCTGCTCGTGCTGTCGCTGAGCCGCAACGTCGTCATCGCCATGGTCCCGGTCATCCTCGCCCACGCCGCGGTCCGCTGGTGGAAGAAGGACGAGGGCACCAACCCGGTGCGGTTCCGCTGGCTCATGGCGGGGCTCGCGGCCTACGCCGGTGCCCTGACCTGGCTGTGGCCGACGATCGTGTCGATCGCCACCGAGACCCCCGACGCCTACAACCAGACGATGCTGGCCTGGAACATCCAGACCAAGGTCAAGCTCTACCTGTGGTGGAACCTGCTCTACGACTACTGGGGTGTCATCGGCCAGGTTCTCGGCATCGCCGGGGTGGCCGCCTTCGCCTGGTTCATGCTGTCGCGGCACTCGTGGCGGTGGGGCCCGGAGATCTGGGGCTGGGCCGGTGCGTACCCGGCGTACCTGCTCCTCGTCACGAGCACGACGCCGAGCCGGATCCGGTACGCGATGCTCGCGTTCCCGATGACGCTCGTCATCGCCTGGTTCCTCAGGCTGCCCCGGGTCGAGCGCTACCGCTGGTGGGTCCTCGGGCTCATCGTCGTCGCCGGAGCGGCGCAGATGTGGTGGTGGACCGAGAACTACCTCGTCATCGAGAACCTCACCGACGACCTCTACCCCTGACCGGGCAGACGGACTGCCGGCTCGGCGGTCGCCTCACTCCGCCGAGCGCCCTACGACGTCGAACCACTCGATGCCGGCGTCGGCGAGCAGCTCGCGCAGCAGGGGCAGCGACAGGCCGACGACGTTGTGGTGGTCGCCCTCGACGGCCGTGACGAACGCGCCGCCGAGCCCGTCGACGGTGAACGCGCCCGCGACGCTCAGCGGCTCGCCGGTTGCGACGTAGGCCTCGATCTCGTCGTCGGACAGGCGCGCGAAGTGGACGGTCGTCGAGGCGGTCGCCCCGAGCGTCGCCCCGGAGTCGTCGCGGTCGTCGACGAGCCAGTGACCCGTGTGCAGGACGCCGGACCGTCCCCGCATCCGGCGCCAGCGGGAGACCGCCTCGGCCCCGTCCGCCGGCTTGCCGTGCATCTCTCCGTCGAGCTCCAGCACCGAGTCGCAGCCCAGCACGAGGGCCGCCCGGTCCGAGCGGGCGGCGACCTCCTCGGCCTTCGCCCGGGCCAGCAGCAGCGCGATGTCGGCCGGTTCGAGGGGCCCGTAGCGCTCGGTCGCCTCGGCGAGGGCGAGGTCCTCGTCGACGCCGCTGACCATGACGATCGGGTCGATGCCGGCCCGGCGCAGCGTCTCGAGACGAGCAGGGGACGCCGAGGCGAGGACGACGCTGACACGGGCGGGCGCGGAGAGGGGGTCGGTCGCCATGCGGGCAGCATACGGCCAGGGCCGGCCGCTCCCTCCGTGACGAGGGAGCGGCCCGGTGCCAGCTCGGCCGCTCAGGCCCCGTCCAGCACGGCCTCGCGGAGCGTGTCGAGACCGACCCCGCCGAGGTCGAGCGCGCGGCGGTGGAAGGCCTTGAGGTCGAACGAGTCACCCTCGCGCTCCTTGACCTGGTCGCGCAGCTGCAGCCAGAGGCGCTCGCCGATCTTGTAGCTGGGCGCCTGGCCGGGCCAGCCGAGGTAGCGGTTGAGCTCGAAGCGCAGGATCTTCTCGTCCATGAACCCGTAGCGGGTCAGGTAGGCCCACGCCTTGTCGTAGTCCCAGGCGCCACCGCCGACCTCGTCGGGCGCGTCGAAGCCACAGTGCACGCCGATGTCGATGACGACCCGGGCGGCCCGCAGCGACTGCCCGGCCAGCCAACCCATCCGGTTGCCCGGGTCGTCCATGTAGCCCAGCTCGGCCATGAGGCGCTCGGCGTAGAGGGCCCAGCCCTCGCCGTGGCCGGAGACCCACGACTCGAGCCGACGCCACCGGTTCAGCAGCTCGGAGCGGTAGACCGTCTGCGCGACCTGCAGGTGGTGGCCCGGGACGCCCTCGTGGTAGACGGTCGTCAGCTCGTTCCAGGTGCGGAACTCGGTGTTGCCCTTGGGCACCGACCACCACATCCGGCCCGGTCGGCTGAAGTCGTCGGACGGGCCGGTGTAGTAGATGCCGCCGGTCTGCGTCGGGGCGATCATGCACTCGATGCGCTGCACCGGGCCCGGGATGTCGAAGTGGACGTCCTTGAGGTTCGCGATGACCTCGTCGGCGCGCTCCTGCATCCAGGCCTTGAGGGCGTCGGTGCCGTGCAGGGCGTAGCGGTCGTCGGCGTCGAGGATCTCGACCCCGCGCCGCACGGACGCGCCCGGCTCGAGACCCTCGGCGATCTGCGTCATCTGGGCGTGCAGGTGTGCGACCTCCTGCTGGCCCCAGCGGTAGGTCTCCTCGAGGTCGACGGTGGCGCCGAGGAAGTAGCGCGACTCCAGCTGGTACCGGTCGCGCCCGCACGCGTCGGCCTCGGGGGCGTGGGGGAGCAGCTCGGCCTCGAGCCAGTCGGCGATCCCCGCGTACGCGTCGGCCGCCGCCCGGGCGTTGGCCTCGAGCAGCTCCCGCTCCTCGCCCGCGAGGGGACGCCCACCCACGGAGGCGCCGGCCACGAAGGTCGCGAAGTACCCGTCGTCGCCCACGAGGTCGCGCGACTGCTCGGCGCACGCGACGACCTGGCGACGCGGCGACACCTGTCCCCGGTCGCGGGCCACGAGCAGGGACTCCTTGTACTGCTCGAGCGCCGTCGGGATGCGCCCCATGCGGACGGCCAGGGTGCGCCACTGCTCCTGCGTGTCGGTGGGCATGAGGTCGAAGACGTCGCGGACCGCCTGCAGCGGCGAGGCGAGGACGTTGAGCGACATCTCGTCCAGGCCGGCCGCGTGGCGCTCCTCGGCCAGGCCGAGGCGCTCCCGCATCGCGGCGACCGTGACGCGGTCGACGTCGTCGGCCGGCGTCGCCGACGCGAGGGCCTCGAGGGTGCGGCGGCGCAGGGCCGACAGGGCGGCGTTGCCGGCCGGGGACAGGTCGTCGAGCTCGTCCTCGCGCCCCGGGACGCCGAGGCTCGTGGCGCTGATCGGGCTCAGCTCGACCATGGCGTCGAAGTAGGTCTCGGCGATGCGGTCGACGTCGGTCTGCGGGCGCGTCGTGGGCGCCGCGGCGGTTGCCGGTGTGGGTGCGGTGTCAGTCACCCGCCGAACGTATCCCACGCCGGTGGCGGTGGGCCCACCCGTTTTCGGCGGGCCCACGCCTCAGTCGGAGCCGTGCCCGTCGGAGACGAAGAGGACGAGCTCGCCGCTGCGTGTCGTCGCCCCGGACCCGGGGTAGGTGCCGACGACGAGGCCTCGGTCGGCATCGGCGGCGAGCTCGACGCGCAGGACCTTGACGCCCTGCTGGTCGACCCATGACTCGACGTCGTCGGCGGGGGCCCCGACGAAGCCGTTGGGGACCGTCCACGGCTGCGCGTCCTTGCCCCGGACGCCGCCCTTGCTGACGACGACCGCCACGGTGGAGCCCTGCTGCACCGTCCGGCCGGCACGCGGGAACGTCGCGAGGACCTCGCCCTCGGGCGCCCGCGAACGGACCTCGACGCCCTTCACGGTCAGGCCGAGCTGCTCGAGGGCCGCCCGGGCGAAGCCGGGGTCGCCCCCGACGAGGTCGGCCGGCACCCGCACCTCGTCGCCCTCCTGCCCGTCACCCCGGCCGGTGGTGTCCGCGGGAGCCGGCTCGGTGGTGACCGGTGCGGCGGTCTGGGTCGGCGGGGCGGTGCTCGGGTCCGGCGCGCTCGTCGTCACGACGGCGGGTGCGGGCCGTTTCGTCGACGAGGCCGAGGCCGGGCCCTGGGAGCCGGAGGTGAGCGCGGAGACGACGGCCCCGACGAAGACCGTGGCGAGCACGGCCGCGACCGCGCCCCAGAGGAGCAGAGCCCGACGCCGTCGAGGCGGGTCGGATCGCACGACCCGCGCCGTACTCGCCCCGTCGGTGGTCGGCAGGGCGCGCGTCGCCGCGAGGGCCTCCGAGGCGTCGGCCGGCTGGAGGGCGTCGGTGGGGTCGGCGGCGCGCACGGCGCGGGCCATCGCGTCGGCGTCGGCGTACCGGTCGGCCGGGGACTTGGCCGTGGCCCGGGCGACGACGCGGTCGACGACCGCAGGCAGACCGGGCACGGTGTCGCTCGGCGCCGGCACCGACTCCTCGAGGTGGCGCATGGCGATGGCGACGGGGGAGTCACCGGTGAAGGGCGGCCTGCCCGTGACCATCTGGTAGAGCAGGATGCCGAGCGAGTAGATGTCGGATGCCGGCGTCGCCGCCTCGCCGCGAGCCTGCTCGGGCGGCAGGTACTGGGCCGTGCCGAGCACGGTGCCGACGTCGGTCAGGGCGGTCTGGCCGAGCGCCCGGGCGATGCCGAAGTCGGTGACCTTGACCGCGCCGTCGGGGCCGACGATGACGTTGCCCGGCTTGACGTCGCGGTGCACGACACCCGCCCGGTGCGCCGCGGCGAGCGCCGCGCACACCTGTGCCGTCACCGCCAGGGCTGCGTCGGCCGCGAGCGGGCCGCGGTCACGCAGCAGGTGGGCGAGGTCGGAGCCCTCGGCGTACTCCATGACGATGAAGTGCGCGCCGTCCTCGATGCCGTAGTCGTAGACCTGCGCGATGTTCGGGTGGTTGAGCCGCGCCACGACGACGGCCTCGCGACGGAACCGCTCGACCGAGTCCGAGTACTCGGAGACCGCGCGGGACATGACCTTGACCGCGACGCGTCGGCCGAGGCGCTCGTCGACGGCCAGGTGCACCTCACCCATCCCCCCGACCGCGATGAGCTCACGCAGCAGGTAACGGCCTGCGAGGCGGGTGGCGGCGGTGGGGTCGACGGACACGAGGGGACAGCCTAGGCGAGGGTCCCCCGCGGGGCCAACCGAGTGCAGGACGCCGCCGTGACGCGAACGTCGCGCTGGCACAACGGACTCGGCGACACGCCCACTCGGCTCGCCGGGCTTCGCGGGGCGTGTCGGGGTCAGCGCGGGAGGGCGCTGGCGCGCCACCCGTCGCGACGCGCGGAGGCGCCGACGAGGTGCCAGCCCGGGTCGCTCCACGGTGAGCGGCCGCGTGCCGGTTCGGGGTCGCGGGCGTCCCCGAGCGCGGAGAGGACGGCGACGAGGGCGGCGAGCTCCTCGGGGGTCGGGTCGCCGGACAGGATCCGCAGCAGCGGCGGTTGCGGCGGTTGCGGCGTCTCCTCGCCGGTCGGGTGGCCGCCGGCGTCGGGCGTGGTGGGGCTGGTGCGGGTGGTCACAGCGGGATGTTCCCGTGCTTCTTCGGCGGCAGCGTCTCGCGCTTGGTGCGCAGGGCGCGCAGCGCGCGGGTGACGTTCATCCGGGTGTTGGACGGGCTGATGACGGTGTCGATGTAGCCGCGTTCGGCGGCGATGTAGGGGTTGGCCAGGGTCTGCTCGTAGTGCGCGACGAGCTCGGCGCGGCGGGCCTCGACGTCGCCGCCGGCGGCGGCGGTCGCGGCCAGCTCCTTGCGGTAGAGGATGTTGACGGCGCCCTGGGCGCCCATGACGGCGATCTGGCCGGTGGGCCAGGCGAGGTTGATGTCGGCACCGAGGTGCTTGGAGCCCATGACGTCGTAGGCGCCGCCGTAGGCCTTGCGGGTGATGACGGTGATCTTCGGGACGGTGGCCTCGGCGTAGGCGTAGATGAGCTTGGCGCCGCGGCGGATGATGCCGTCCCACTCCTGGCCGGTGCCGGGCAGGAACCCGGGCACGTCGACGAACGTGAGCACCGGCACGTTGAAGCAGTCGCAGGTGCGCACGAACCGGGCGGCCTTCTCCGAGGCGTCGATGTCCAGGCAGCCGGCCAGCTGCAGCGGCTGGTTGGCCACGATGCCGACCGGCATGCCGTCGATCCGGGCGAAGCCGGTGATGATGTTCGGCGCGAACAGCGGCTGCACCTCCAGGAAGTCCGGCCCGTCCTCGCCGGCGTCGACGACGTGCTCGATGACCTGCTTCATGTCGTAGGGCACGTTGGGGGAGTCGGGGATGCACGTGTCGAGCCACCGGTCGGTGTCGGTGACGGTCAGGTCGGCCTCGCCCTCGCCGTAGGTCGGCGGGGTCTCCAGGTTGTTGCTGGGCAGGTAGGACAGCAGCGCCTTGACGTAGTCGATGGCCTCCTGCTCGTCGGTGCCCATGTGGTGGGCGACGCCGGACTTCGTGTTGTGGGTCCTGGCGCCGCCGAGGTCCTCGAAGCCGACGTCCTCGCCGGTGACGGTCTTGATGACGTCGGGGCCGGTGATGAACATGTGCGAGGTCTGGTCGACCATGACGGTGAAGTCG
Source organism: Monashia sp. HAY1-2A (assembly GCF_056755315.1). NCBI lineage: Bacteria > Bacillati > Actinomycetota > Actinomycetes > Micrococcales > Intrasporangiaceae > Intrasporangium > Monashia sp. HAY1-2A. The sequence goes on along the minus strand of NZ_JBNDHY010000004.1, from coordinate 40,435 downwards.
GTGATCGCCGGGGAGTAGACCGCGCCGCCGGCGCACGGGCCCATGACCAGGGAGATCTGCGGGATGACCCCGGAGGCGCGCACGTTGCGGAAGAAGATCTCCCCGTACAGGCCCAGGGACACGACGCCCTCCTGGATCCGGGCGCCGCCGGAGTCGTTGAGGCCGATGACCGGGCAGCCGATCTTCATGGCGAAGTCCATGACCTTGACGATCTTCTCGCCGAAGACCTCGCCGAGGGAGCCGCCGAAGACGGTGAAGTCCTGGGCGAAGACGGCGACCTGGCGCCCGTCGATGGTGCCGTACCCGGTGACGACGCCGTCGCCGTAGGGACGGTTCTTCTCCTGGCCGAAGTTGTTGCTGCGGTGCCGGGCGTACTTGTCCATCTCGATGAAGCTGCCCTCGTCCAGCAGCATCGCGATCCGCTCCCGCGCCGTCTTCTTGCCCCGCGCGTGCTGCTTCTCGACGGCCCGCTCGGACCCGGCGTGCGCGACCTCGGCCACGCGACGCTTCAGGTCGGCCAGCTTGCCCGCCGTCGTCGACAGGTCCGGCCCGGACGCGGCCTCCGCGGCGCCGTCGGACGACGGGCTGGGGGTCGGCGTGGACGGCTCTGCCAGGGCGTGATCCGTTGCCATGGCGGCACTCTAGCCTTGGAGACGTGCGCAACTCGCTGGAGCCGGAGATCGTCGATGCGGCCTTGGTCACGTCCGGGCAGCCGTGGCGCGGCGTCGAGTTCCACCCGGCCATCGGGTCGACGAACAGCCGCCTGCGCGACCTCCTCACAGGGACGGCCGAAGGCCTCGGCCCGGACGCGTCGCGCCTCGCCTCGAGCGAGGGCGCGCTGTGGTGGGTCGTGCTCACCGACCACCAGACGGGAGGACGCGGCCGGCTCGGACGCGTGTGGCAGGTGCCGGACCGTGCGTCGGTCGCGGTGTCCGCCGCCGTGCCGGTCCGGGATCCCGCGGGCCTGGGCTGGCTGCCGCTGCTCGCCGGTCTCGCCCTCGCCCGTGCGGTGCGGGCGACGACGGAACGGGCGGGCCACGCGCTCACACCGCGCCTCAAGTGGCCCAACGACGTGCTGCTTGCCGAGGACGACGACCGCAAGGTGAGTGGCATCCTCTGCGAGCTGGTCGACGTGCCGGCCGACCGGGCGAGCGACCCTGCAGGCGACGCGGCGTCGGCGGGACAGGTGCCGTCCCGAGCGGTCGTCGTGGGCGCCGGGGTCAACGTCGACCAGGACCGCGAGGAGCTGCCCGTCGACACCGCCACCTCCCTGGCCCTGGCCGGAGCACGCGTGCGCCGCGAGGACCTCGTCGTGGCCTACCTGCGCGAGCTGGCCGCCCTGGTCGGTCCCGGGGTCGACGCCGGGCTCGGCGCCGGGGCCGCCCGGGAGGCCTACCGCGAGGCCTGCTCGACGCTGGGGCAGGTGATCCGGGTGCACCTGCCGGTCGGTGACCCTGTCGAGGGCACCGCCGTCGCCGTCGACGACACCGGTGCCCTCGTCGTCGACACGGCGTCCGGACGGCGGGCCTTCGCGGCCGGCGACGTCGTCCACGTGCGGCGGCGGTGATTGGAGGGCCTGCTGGCATGATCGGCGCATGACCGAGCCGGGCGCCGACGCCGCGGACGTCGCGGGCGCCGACGACGCTGCCGCCCCGGACGCCCCGGACGTCGCGGACGTCGCGGACCTCGCGGGCGGCATCGGCACGCCCTCCGACCCGGCGGAGCCCGCCCCGGCCGCCGACGCCGCCTCGGCCGCCGACGCCGCCTCGGCCGCCGACGCCGCCTCGGCCGCCGACGTCGCCGAGGCCGCACGCGTCGTTCGTGCCGAGGGCCGGCCGGACGGCGAGGAGCGGGCGACCCGTGACTACACCGAACAGCTGCTCGGCCGACCGCTCGAGCTGCGTCGGCGCGACGTCAGCCGTGCCGCCGAGGTGTCGTTGCTCTCGGCCCGCAGGTTCTGGCACGCGCTCGGGTTCCCCGTCGTCGACACCGACGACGAGCTGTTCACCGAGGCCGACCAGCGGGCCCTGGCGGCCGTGGCGGGCATCGTGCGCGAGGGACTGCTCGACGAGACGACCGCCCTGGCCATGACCCGGGCCTTCGCGCGCTCGACCGACCGCCTCGCCGGCTGGCAGTCGCAGCTCATCGCCGAGGCGGTCGAGGCCGAGTGGTCGGCGGCCCAGGCGCAGGACGAGCACGACGCCGGGGAGTCCCGCGCGGTGCCCGGCATCCAGACGGCGGAGGAGACGGCCCGGCGGCTCGCCGCGCTGACCGACCGCCTCGAGCCCCTCCTCGTCTACGCGTGGCGCCGGCACCTGTCGGCCACCGTGTCGCGCATGCTCGCCGACGCCGACCCCGAGTCCTACGGCCTGACGAAGATGCGCTCGGTCGGGTTCGCCGACCTCGTCAACTTCACGGCCCTCGTGCGGCGGATGTCCGAGCGCGACCTCGCCCGGCTGGTGTCCCGGTTCGAGGCGCTGTCGGCCGACGTCATCACGGCCCACGGCGGCCGACTCATCAAGACGGTCGGCGACGAGGTGCTCTTCACGACGGTCGGCGTGGCGCCCGCGGCCGCCATCGCGCTCGACCTCGTCGAGACGATGACCGAGGACGACGTCCTGCCCGACGTCCGCTGCGGCATGGCCCGCGGACCGATCATCTCGCGGCTCGGCGACGTCTTCGGCACGACGGTCAACCGGGCCTCCCGGCTGACGGCCGTCGCACAGGCCGGCACCGTCCTCGTCGACGCGACGCTGGCGCGCGAGCTCGCGGCGATGTCCGGCTTCGAGCTGACCGGGCAGCGTCGACGCATCCTGCGCGGCGTCGGTCCGGTGACGCCGTCGCTCCTGCGCCGCGCGTCCGCCGCCGGACGCCGGACGTCCTGACCGCCCGGCCGTCCCACCTCACCGACGACCCCCACCCGACCACCGACCGTCCACACCGACCATCCGCACCGTCCAGCACCGCCCGCCCGTCGCCAGGAGAGCCGCCGTGACCGACCAGCCCACCCCGCCGCCCCCGCTCGTGCGCGTCGAGCGGTTCGACGAGCCGCGCCTGGCCCACGTCGCCGAGATCGTCCTCGACCGCCCCGCGGCGATGAACGCCGTCTCCACCCACATGGCCCGCGCGATCAGCGCGGCCACCGCCGAGGTGGCCGCGGACGCGTCGGTCCGCTGCGTCGTCCTCACCTCGAGCCACCCCACGGCGTTCTGCGTCGGGGCCGACCTCAAGGAGCGCAACGCCTTCACCGACGCCGACCTCATGGAGCAGCGGCCGGTGGCCCGGGCGGCGTACGGCGGCGTCCTCGGGCTGCCGGTGCCGGCCGTCGCGGCCGTCGACGGGTTCGCGCTCGGGGGCGGCTTCGAGCTCGCGCTCTCGTGCGACGTCATCGTCGCCGGCGCGGGAGCCACCGTGGGCCTGCCGGAGGTCGGTGTCGGCGTCATCCCGGGAGGGGGCGGCACGCAGCTGCTCGTGCGCCGGGTCGGCTGGTCGCGCGCCGCGCGGGCGATCTTCACCGCCGCCCGGCTCGAGGCGGACGAGGCCCTCGCGCTCGGTGCCGTCGACGAGGTTGTGGCCGCGGGGACGGCACGGGAGCGGGCCCTCGAGCTGGCGGCCCTCGTGGCCGCCAACTCGCCGGTGGGCCTGCGCAACGCCAAGAAGGCCATGCGTCTGGGTGCCGACGTCGACCTCGCGGCCGGTCTCGAGATCGAGGACGCGTGCTGGCGCGCCACGGCCTTCTCCGGTGACCGGCGCGAGGGCGTGGCGGCGTTCGCCGAGAAGCGGCGCCCGCAGTGGCCGGGACGCTGAGCGCTCCCGGGGCGGCCGGGCCCTCACCGCGCGCCGAGGGCGAGCGCACGTCGTGGTGGTCGCCGCCGCGTCGACGACGCGGGTGCGTGCCGACGGTGCGTGCGAGTGCGAATCGTCCCATTGTCGATAGGCTGCCCACGGCCGGCGCGGACGACACGAGCGGCGGCCCCGAGCGATGTGAGGGACGGTGACATGACGAGAGTGCTCCTGGCGGAGGACGACCCGGCCATCTCGGAACCGCTGGCGCGGGCGCTGCGGCGCGAGGGGTACGACGTCGACGTGCGCGAGGACGGCTCGGCCGCCCTCGACGGCGCCAAGGAGAACCCCGACCTCGTCCTGCTCGACCTCGGCCTGCCGAAGATCGACGGCCTCGAGGTGTGCCGTCGCATCCGCGCCGAGGGCCGCACGATCCCCGTCCTCATCCTCACTGCCCGCGCCGACGAGGTCGACACCGTCGTGGGCCTCGACGCCGGGGCCGACGACTACGTCACCAAGCCCTTCCGGCTCGCCGAGCTGCTCGCCCGCGTCCGGGCCCTGCTGCGGCGCACCCCGACGGAGGTCGTCGCCTCGGGGGAGCTGGTCCGCATCGACTCCGACGGCCGCCGCGCCTGGTTCAAGGGCCAGGAGCTGCAGCTGACCGCCAAGGAGTTCGACCTGCTTCGGGTGCTCGTGCGTGAGCAGGGCAAGGTCGTCTCCCGCGAGCAGCTGATGCGCGAGATCTGGGACACCGCGTGGTTCGGGTCCACCAAGACCCTCGACATGCACATCTCGGTCCTGCGCCGCAAGCTCGGTGACGACGCCACGTCGCCGCAGTACATCGCGACGGTCCGTGGCGTGGGCTTCCGCTTCGAGCGTCCCCAGGCGGAGTGAGATGAGGCGGCTGCTCGACCGGATGACGTTCGTGGTCGTGGGGGTCACGGCCGGGCTGTGCCTCGTCCTGGCCACCGGCGTCCTCTGGTGGGTCCTGACCCAGCAACGCGACGAGGTGGGCGCGTGGCTCGACCCCGACCCGCTCGTGGGCCTGGGCTGGTTCGCCGCCGCGATGGCCGGGGTTGCGGCCGTCGCCGCCGGCGTGGGGTTCCTCGCGACCCGGGCCTGGCGCCAGCGCGTCGAGGGGGCGTCACAGGAGCTGCTCCACCTCGCGGCACGCTTCGCCAACGGCGAGGCCCGGCTGACGCCGGTCCACTCCGGCATCGCCGAGATCGACGAGGTGTCCGGCGTCATGACGCGCCGGGCCCACGACATGACCAAGACGCTGGCGGCCGAGCGTGACTTCGCAGCCGACGCCTCGCACCAGCTGCGCACGCCGTTGACCGCCCTGCTCATGCGCCTCGAGGAGATCTCCGAGACCGACGACGCCGAGGTGGTCAAGGAGGAGGCGAACATCGCGATCGCCCAGGTCGAGCGGCTGACGCGCGTCGTCGACGACCTGCTGGGGCGGGCCCGCGGGTCCGGTGGCCCCTCGCCGGCGGTCTCCCTCGACTCGGTCATCGCCGCGCTCCAGCGCGAGTGGCAGCCGGCCTTCGAGCAGGCGCGACGGTCCGTGCGCGTCCGTGGCGAGCGCGGCCTCTTCGTCCGGTCGACGCCGGTGGCGCTGTCCCAGATCCTCTCGACGCTGCTCGAGAACTCCCTCGTGCACGGCCGTGGCACGGTGGACATCCACGCGCGCCGGTCCGGCCCGTCGGTCATCGTCGAGGTCAGCGACCAGGGCGACGGCGTGCCCGCGGCGATGGCGCCGCACATCTTCGAGCGCTCGGTCAGCAGCGGGGCGGGGGGCAGCACCGGCCTGGGCCTCGCCCTGGCACGTGACCTCGCCGAGTCCAACGGCGGCCGCCTCGACCTCGTCCAGGCCCAGCCGGCCCGGTTCGCCCTGTTCCTGTCCGAGGCCGAGACCGACTGAACCGCCGGGGGCTCCCCGGGGGCGGGGGTAGGGTGCGCCCGTGAGGCGCGTGCACCACTACCTGTTCGTGCGCCACCGCCACAACTGGGTGCTGCTCTTCCGGTTCGGGGCCGTGGGTGCCTCCGGCGTGCTCGTCAACATGGTCACCCTCATCCTCGTCAAGAAGCTCGGCCCCGGCGAGCACCTGGCCCTGCTCGCCCTCGCCGGCACCGAGTACCACGTGCGCTGGTACCACGTGTACTCGACCGTCGCGTTCCTCGTCGCCAACCTCTGGAACTTCCAGCTCAACCGCTCGTGGACGTTCCGGACGAGCCGGCACGCCCGGTGGCTGCGGGAGTACCTGCCGTTCCTCGCCGTCGGTCTGCTCGCCCAGGTGGTGGGCCTCGTCCTGCTGACCCTGCTCATGCACCCGAGCTCGGCGTTGCACCTGCCGCAGTCGGTCTTCGACAACTCGACGGGCTTCCGCACCCGCCTCTACTGGGCCCAGCTCATCGTCATCGCGGTGACGACGCCGGTGTCCTTCGTGCTCAACAAGCTGTGGACCTTCGCCGCGGTGCGGACGCACCACCCCGACCTCGCCGACCCGCGCCACGCGGAGGCGGTGCTCGCCGAGCCGGACGGCCTGCCCGCACACCCGGCGGGGGTGGCACCGGCGGCGTCGGGTGGACCGGACGTCCGGGCCTGAGGCCGCGCGGCTACGCTTGGGCGCCGTGAGCCAGCCCAAGCGCGCCCCCGGAGGATTCCCCGTCGTCGGCGTCGTCGGCGGCGGCCAGCTGGCCCGGATGATGCAGGGACCGGCCGTCGAGCTCGGCATCCAGCTGTCCGTCCTCGCCGAGAGCGACACCGCGGCCGCGGCCCTCGTCGTGCCGAGCGCCCCCGTCGGGGCGCACACCGACGTCGAGGCGATCCGCGCCTTCGCGGCCGCGTGCGACGTCGTCACCTTCGACCACGAGCACGTGCCCCAGGAGGTCCTCGCCGAGCTCGAGGCCGAGGGCGTCGTGCTCCACCCCACGCCCTCGGCGCTGCGGTTCGCCCAGGACAAGCTGGCGATGCGCGAACGGCTCGAGGCCCTCGGCGTCGCCTGTCCGCGCTGGCGTGCGGCCCGGACCGCGGCGGACGTCGAGGCCTTCGCGGGCGAGGTCGGGTGGCCGGTCGTCGCCAAGACGCCGCGCGGCGGCTACGACGGCAAGGGGGTCGTCGTGGCGCGGTCCGTCGCCGACCTCGCCGACTGGCTCACCCGCGTCGGTGAGCCCGGCGCCCTCGCGGACGGGCTGCTCCTCGAGGAGAAGGTCGACTTCACCCGCGAGATCGCCGTCCTCGTGGCACGCAGCCCCTCCGGCCAGGCGGCGGCGTGGCCCGTCGTCGAGACCGTCCAGACCGACGGCATCTGCACCGAGGTCCTCGCACCCGCTCCGCACCTCGACGCCGACCTCGCCTCGACCGCCACCGAGGCAGCCCTGCGCATCGCCGGGGAGCTCGGCGTGACGGGCGTGCTCGCCGTCGAGATGTTCGAGGTCGAGCGCGACGGCCGGCCGACGTACGTCGTCAACGAGCTGGCGATGCGCCCCCACAACAGCGGCCACTGGTCGATGGACGGCGCCGTCACCGGGCAGTTCGAGCAGCACCTGCGCGCGGTGCTCGACCTGCCCCTCGGCGACCCGCGCCCACGCGCACCGTGGACCGTCATGGCCAACGTCCTCGGCGGCGACTACGAGCAGCTCTACCCCGCCTACCGGCACGTCATGGCCCGCGACCCGGGGGTCAAGGTCCACCTCTACGGCAAGGGCGTGCGCCCGGGCCGCAAGATCGGCCACGTCAACGTCAGCTCGACCGACCTCGCCGAGGCCCGCGGGCGGGCCGGCCACGCCGCGGACTACCTGCGCGGCACCGTCACGGAATGAGGACCACGTGAGCGACCAGACCCCTGAGCCACAGCGGCCCGTCGTCGGCATCGTCATGGGCAGCGACAGCGACTGGCCCGTGATGCGCGAGGCCGCGCGGGCCCTGCAGGAGTTCGACATCCCCTTCGAGGCCGATGTCGTGTCCGCGCACCGGATGCCCGACGAGATGATCGCGTACGGGCACGACGCCGCCGGCCGCGGCCTGCGCGTCGTCATCGCCGGTGCCGGCGGTGCGGCTCACCTGCCCGGGATGCTCGCGTCGGTGACCCCGCTGCCGGTCGTCGGCGTCCCGGTGCCCCTGAAGTACCTCGACGGCATGGACTCGCTGCTGTCGATCGTGCAGATGCCCGCCGGTGTGCCCGTCGCCACCGTGTCGGTCGGTGGCGCGCGCAACGCCGGCCTCCTCGCGGCGCGGATCGTCGCGTCCGGCTCGGACGAGCTGGCTGTCGACGTCCGCGAGCGGATGCTCGCCTTCCAGGAGGACCTGCGGGACCAGGCCCACGCCAAGGGCGCGAAGCTGCGCGACGAGGTCGCACGCGGCCTCGACTGAGCCGAGCGAGCCGACCGGCTCGGCCGGGCCGACGGGACGGGTGTCGCGCGTCGTCAGCCGGTGACGGCGTCGGCACCGTCACCGGGCTGGATGCGCGGGTACTCGATCTTCGGGCAGGTGTCCATGACGACGGCCAGGCCGGCCGCCTCCGCCCGGGCCGCGGCGTCCTCGTCGACGACACCGAGCTGCAGCCACAGCGCCTCGATGCCGAGTCGCTCCCGCTGGGCGACCGCCTCGTCGACGAGCGCGCCGACGTGGTCGCTGTTGACGAAGAAGTCGACGACCCGGACGACGGTGCCGTCGGGGACGTCGGCGAGCGCGGCGTAGCCGGTGGCGCCGTGCACCGTGGCCGCAGACGGGTGGACCGGGACGAGGTGCATGCCGAGCTCGCGCTGGAGCCACAGCGAGACGCGGTGGGCGGTGCGGTCCGGGTTGTCGCCGAGCCCCACGACGGCCCAGGTCGCCGGCGTGACCAGCAGGTCGCGGATGACGTCGGGATCGTTGCGGTGCGGGGCCATGCGCCCCATCCTCACACGCAGCAGGCGCCGGAGGACCGCCGGTCCCCGGGCGGTCCGTCGTGGTTGGATGGGCGGATGCGATTCGGAATGTTCGTCCCCCAGGGTTGGCGCATGGATCTGGTCGGCATCGAGCCGGCCCAGCAGTGGGAGGCGATGGTCAACCTCGCCAAGCACGCCGACGACGGAGCCGTCTTCGAGTCGATCTGGGTGTACGACCACTTCCACACCGTGCCGCAGCCGTCCGGCGAGGCGACGCACGAGGCCTGGACGCTGATGGCGGCGTTCGCGGCAGCGACCGACCGCGTCCGGCTCGGCCAGATGTGCACGTGCATGGCCTACCGCAACCCCGCCTACCTGGCGAAGGTCGCGGCGACGGTCGACGTCATCTCGGGCGGGCGGACCGAGATGGGCATCGGCGGCGGCTGGTACGAGCACGAGTGGCGCGCCTACGGCTACGGGTTCCCCAAGGCCGGTGACCGGCTCGGTGCGCTTCGCGAGGGCGTCCAGGTCTTCCGAGACATGTGGACCACCGGGTCGGCCACGCTCGACGGGACGTACTACCAGGTGGACGGCGCCCTCTGCGCGCCCCGGCCGCTGCAGGGCACGAGCCACCCGGGCAGCGAGCGCAACGGCATCCCGATGTGGATCGCCGGCGGCGGGGAGAAGGTCACCCTGAGGATCGCCGCGCAGTACGCCGACTACACGAACTTCTTCGACGACCCCGAGACCTTCGACCGCAAGAGCGCGATCCTCGCCGACCACTGCAAGGACCTCGGTCGCGACTTCGACTCCATCGTGCGTTCGGGCAACTTCAACGTCGTCATCGGCGAGACCGAGGCCGACGTCGAGGACCGCCTCGCGTTCAACGGCGAGCTGCTGCGCAAGGGTGGCGTGCCGGACGCCAAGGTCGAGGAGCACGTCGCGGCGCTGCGACGGCAGCCGGCCGTCGGCACGCCGGAGCAGGTCGTCGAGGTGCTCAAGGACATGCAGTCGCGGGGGATGACCTACGCGATCACCTACTTCGGCGAGGCCGCCTACGACCGCTCCGGCATCGAGCTGTTCGAGGAGAAGGTCGCCCCCGAGCTCAAGGGCTGAGGTGTCGGCGGGCTGCGCGGCCTACCAGGCCGTCCAGCCGCCGTCCACGGCGACGACCTGCCCGGTGACGTACGCCGACGCGTCCGACGCGAGCCACGTGACGACGCCGCGGAAGTCGTCCTCGGTGCCCATCCGCCCCAGCGGCGTCAGCCGTTCGTAGCGCTCGACGAAGGCGTCGTCCTGCCCGCGCGCGATGCCGCCCGGGGCGAAGGCGTTGACCCGCACCTCCGGTGCGAGCACCGTGGACAGGTAGCGGGTCAGCTGCGCGAGGCCGCCCTTGCTGGCGGCGTAGGCCGCTGGGTTGCCCATGCGCGTGCCCTCGTAGAGCCCCATGTTGGGTCCGACGAGCCCGTAGATGCTCGAGACGTTGACGACGCTGCCGCGGCCGGTCGCACGCAGCAGGGGCGCGAGGCGGCGGGTCAGCGAGAACGGCGCCGTGAGGTTGAGGGCCAGGGCCATCGTGAACGCCTCGTCGGTCTGCTCCTCGAACGGCACGGCGTAGCCCGGCACGCCGGAGGTGCCGGTGAAGGCCGCGTTGTGGACGAGCACGTCACAGGCGCCGAGTGCGGTCACGGCGGCGACGACGTCCGAGAGCCCGTCGGGGTCGAGGAGGTTCGCGCCGAGCGGGACGTGGTCCGAGCCGGGCAGGGCCGTGGCGGCCTCGGCGCACGCCGACGCGTCGAGGTCGACGACGACGACCCGAGCCCCGGCCGCCGCCAGGGCGTCGGACAGCACCCGGCCGAGGGGGCCGGCTCCGCCGGTGACGACGGCGGTCCGTCCGGTCAGGTCGGTGAGGTCGGTGGGGCCGGTCGTGCGGTTGCTCGTGGCGTCGCTCGGACGGTCGGTCGTCATCGGGCGTCCTCCGTGCTCGGCTCGTCCGTGGCGTCGAGCCACGGCAGGGTGACGAGGCCGGCGCCCACGAGGGCCTCGATGAGCTGGAACTCGTACTCGTCGTCGATCGAGAACGCCTGCGCCTCGGGGATCTCGAGGCCGGCATGGGTGCCCTCGTCGAACCACGACGCCTCGAGCCGGCGGACAAAGGCGGCCCGCCACAGGTAGAAGTTGCCGTTGATCCGCAGGAACCGGGCGGCGTCCTGACGGCGGGTGATGCCGGTCCCGGCGTCGAGGAACCGGGTCAGGGGACCGTCGGGTCGGGTGGCGTCGGCCGGGCGGACGCCGACCCACACCGGGTTGAACGTCGGCTCGGAGACGCTGACCACCCCGTCGAGGCCGGGGTCGGCGGCCAGGCGGCGTGTCGCCTCGGCGAGCTGTGCGGGCACGCGGCACGGACTCGTCGGGTCGAGCAGCAGGACGGCGTCGTAGGGCCGTCCCTCGTCGGCCTCGACCCACTCGAGCGCGTGCCGCACGACGGGTGCCATGGGGGCGTCGTCGCCGGCGAGGTGTGCCGGGCGCAGGAAGGGAGCCTCGCCGCCGTGAGCCCGCGCGACCTCGGCGATCTGCTCCGAGTCGGTCGTCACGACGCACCGGGTCACCTCGGGCGTGACCGCGGCGGCGCGCACCGAGTGCGCGATGAGCGGAAGACCGGCGAGTGGCCGGATGTTCTTGCCCGGCAGGCCCTTCGAGCCGCCGCGAGCCGGGATGACCGCCAGGATGCGGGACCCGCTCGGCGGTGTCGGGGGTGGTGTCGTCGGCGGTGTCGTCGGCGGGGTCGTCGTCACGAGAGCTCCCTCGCTCGGTCGCAGAGGTCCAGCGTGGCCAGCCCCTCCGCGAGGGTGGCGGGCGCGCCCGCACGGTGACGCGTCGACGCGTCGGCGGCCGGGGCCAGCTCGAGGGCGGCGCGGGCCTGGGTGGCCATCGTCGCGTCGCGGTCCCGGTCGGCCGTGAAGGTGCGGCGCGTCACCGAGCCGTCGGCCGCGGTGTGACGCACCGTCGCGGAGGGCAGGTCCCACTCCAGGCACCCGTCGGGTCCCCGCAGCACGAGGCCGCGGGTCGCCGGGCGCGTCACGTAGTCGAGGCGGCAGGTCACGGTCGCCCTCCCGGCCGACCACAGCAGCGTCGCCGCCTGCTCGGCCTCGATGTCGAGGGGTCCGTCGTGCTCGAGCCGGGCGCCGACCAGAACCGGGGGACCGAGGAGCACGGTGAGGTAGTCCAGCTCGTGCACGAGGTCGCGCAGGACGCCGCCCTCGCCGGCGCGGGCGGAGTAGGACTGCCGGTGGTCCCGCTCGGGACGCCAGTCGGGCAGCCACGACTGCGACCAGGCGTGCGCCGACACGACCCCGCCGGGCGTGCACTCGACGACGGAGCCGGTGGAGGCGAGGACGTGGCGGAACGCCTCGTGGGCGCGCAGGGGAGCGGCGACCCACACGTCACCGGCGCGGGGATGCCCGGCGAGCGCCTCCGCGGCGGACCGCGTCGGGGCCACGGGCTTCTCGAGGAGGACGCGACGCGCACCGGCGTCGAGGGCGGCCACGGTGTCGGGGACGTGCCGCCCGGTGTCGGTCGCCACCACGACGAGGTCCGCCCCGCCGAGCGCGTCCGCGCCTGACGCGTCGTCGAGGAGACGGACGCCGGGCAGGTCGGGATCGGTGGCGCTGCCGCGCGGCCGGACCGGCCACAGCGAGACGGTGCACCCGATGCCCGCGAGGACGCGGGCGTGACGGCGCCCGATCGACCCGGCCCCTCGCACGACGACGACCGCGCTCACGTCGCGCTCACCCGGTCCTCCTTCGCCCTAGTAGGTTTCCCATCGTGGCAGACGACCGCGAGTCCCCGGCGACCGACACCGAGCCGCCCGAGCCCGCGCCCGCGTCCGTGCCGGGTGCAGCCGGTGCCCCGGCCGCAGTCGGTGCCACGGGTGCAGCCGCTGCGACGGGTGCGACGGGCGTCTCGCTCGGCGCCCACTCGGTCATCTACCTCGTCGGCACCGCCCTGCAGGGCCTGGGGGTCCTGCTCGTCCTGCCGTTCGCGACCCGGGTCCTCGGCCGGACCGAGTTCGGTCTGGTGGCCACGGGGCTGGTCGTCGTGCAGATGGTCGGCACCATCGCGGCCGCGGGGCTCCCGCAGGTCATCCTGCGCGAGCACCACCGCGGCGCCGAGGGGCCGAGGGTGGCGCGCGCCCTGGCCGGGACGATGGTCCTGCTCGCGCTCGGGCTCGGTGTCGTCGGCCTCGTCGTGGCCCTCGTGCTGTCGGCGGTGGGCCACGGTGACCTCACCGTGTGGCTGCCGCTCGTCGTCGCGTCCGTGGGGCTGACCACGGTGGTCTCCGGTCAGACCCTCATGCGGGCTCGCTTGCGGCCGTGGGGTTTTCTCGCGCTGGCGGTCGTGGCGACGGTCGGGGCGCAGGCGGCCGGGGTGCTCGCCGCTCGCGCCGAGCCGACCGCGGGTCGCTACCTCGTCGGCTACGCGGCGGTCGTCGTGCTCGCCGCCGTCCTCGCCCTCGTCGTCGGACGTCCGTTGCCGCCGACGGTCGAGCGGGCCCGTGTCCGGGCCGGCATCCGGCTCGCGGCGCCCCTGCTGCCGCAGGCCGTCGCGATGCTCGGGCTGCTGTCCGGCGACGTGCTGCTCACCGGCTGGCTCGTGGGCGCCGGCGCGGCCGGCGAGTACCAGGTGGCCCTGCAGCTGGGGAACATGCCCTTCGTCCTCGCCGTCGCGCTCTTCAACGCCTGGGGCCCGCTCGTCCTGTCGCGCCCGCTCGAGGACCGCTGGGCCTGGACCGCCCGCACCGGCACGGCCCTGACCACCGTCGTCGGTGCGGGGGCCGCCGGCGTCGCGCTCCTCGGTCCGTGGCTCGTGGCGCTCATGACCGACCAGACTTTCGACCGGGCCGGCATCGTCGCGGCCCTCGGCGTCGTGTCGACGGTGGCCGTGGCGTACATGGTCTACCAGGGTGCCTCGCTCGCCGTGCTCGACGCCGAGCGCACGGGGCGGCTCGCCTGGGCGGCGCTGGCGGCGCTCGGCGTCCTCGTCGTGTCGGCGTGGCTGCTGGCCGCGGTGGCCGGCCTCGGCCTCGTCGGCGTCGCGATCGCGAAGGCGCTGGCGTACGTCGCGCTCGTGGGCGCGACGACGTGGTTCGCCGTGCGGCACTCGCCCCTGAGGTGGCCCGGTCGGTTGCCCGCAGTGGCGCTGGCCTCGTTCGCGCTCGCGCTCGTCGGGGCCGCGCTGCCGGGCGACGGTGCGGGCGCGTGGGTGCGCGCCGCCCTCGCGGTCGCCGTCGCCGGCGGCGCCCTCGCCCTCGCGCCGGGCGTCCTCCGGAGCCTGCGCGGATAGGATGAGGCGCCCGCCGGGCGGCGCTTACCACGCCCCACCCGCTCGACCTTCCGCCCGACCTTCCGCTCGACCTTCCGCTCGACCTTTGAGGAGAGACGCTTTCGTGGTGACACCCCTCGTCCACATGGGACTGGGCTACGACGACCTCCTCGTTCCGGCGCTCGTCCACGCCGGCTTCGAGACCAAGGACCTCGTCCTCGTCGTGCGCACCGACGCCAACCTGGCATGGGTACGCCGCCACGCGCCCCGGGCCACCGTCGTGCGTCTGCCCTACGCCCGGGCGCGCAGGGCGAACGTCGTCAGCGGGCTGGCCCCGCACGCCGCCCTGAAGCGCGCCTGCGCCGGCGTGGGCCTGGACCCGCTCGACCTGCTCGTGTCCGAGCGGGCCCTGCGTCGCAACCGGGTCGACACCGCGATGAACTTCCTCAACCTCGCCGCCGAGGAGCTCGAGGCCGTCATCGCCGACCGCGGGCCGATGCTCGCGCTCGTCGAGTTCACCGTCACCTCCGAGCTGCTCACGGCCGGGCTCGTGACCCACCACGGGGGTCTCGCGACGTGGCCGCGCGGCATCCGCCTGCCCTCCGACCGGTTCGGCCTCATCGGCGCCCCCAAGGGAATCACCTTGTGGGAGAGGCAGGTCGAGGATTCCTCCGCCGTCGAGGCGGGCGAGCGGTTCATCTCCGACTGGAGGACCGAGCACGGCCGTCCCATGGGCTACGCCCGCAACCTCAAGGTCGAGACCGGCGGCGAGATCTGGCGTCTGGCCACCGACCGCGTCCGCGAGTTCGCGGTCGACCGCGGCGCGAACCTCCAGCTTCCTCGGCCCAGCGACTACGCGCGGCTGCCGTGGCTCAACCCGGTCAAGGCACGGCTCAACCTGCGCGAGTACCAGTCCCGGCGGTGGGACCCGGTGCCCGAGCGGTTCGTCTTCCTGCCCCTGCAGGTGCAGCCCGAGTCCAGTGCCGACGTCATGGGCCAGGAGTGGCGTGACCAGGCGTACACGGCCCGAGTCCTCGCCGACGCCCTCGCACCTCTCGACATCGGCGTCGCCGTCAAGGAGCACGCCCACTTCATGTGGCGACGCGACCCCGACTACTGGCCGCAGTTCGACATCCACCCGAACATCGCGACCATCGACCCGTTCGCCGACTCGCGCGACCTCATGAAGCGCGCCGTGTTCACGACGACGGCCACGGGGACCGTCGGTCTCGAGGCCGGGCTGCTCGGCCTGCCCGTCGTGTCGGGTGCACGGATGCCCTGGAGCGCGCTCGGCAACGTCGCCACCCTCGCCAGTCCCGACGACCTGCCGCAGTTCGTCGAGGACCGCGGATGGGAGTCGCTGGGCGCCGAGCAGCGAGACATCGACGACTGGTTCGTCCACTCGTACGTGCGCAACTCGTGGGAGGGCCTCGTGCTCGACCCCCCTCGCGTGCCGGCCGTCCTCGAGCCGGAGAACATCCGCAAGGTCGGCGGTGCCCTCGCCGAGGCGGCGACCTCGCTCGGCCACGTGCGGCAGGGGGCCTGACGTGGCGGGCTGGGTCGTCCTCGGCGCCGGCGGGCACGCGCGTTCGGTCGTCGACGTCCTCGAGCGCGCCGGCCACCGGGTGGTCGCCGTCGCGGGCGACGCCGGTGGGCGGGCCTGGCACGTGGAGGCGCTGGAGACCGACGTCGACGCGCTCGACCGCGCGGCCGCGCACGCCCTCGACGTCGCGGTCGCGATCGGCAGCAACCCCGCGCGCACCCGGCTGCTGAGCCAGATCGCAGAGCGCGGCCTCGCGGCACCGGCCGTCGTGGCCGCCACCGCCACGGTCGCCCCGCACGCCCGGCTCGGCGCGGGCACCGTCGTGCTCGAGCACGCCCACGTGGGGCCCGCGGCGTCCCTCGGTACCGCGGTCGTCGTCAACACCGCGGCCGTGGTCGAGCACGACTGCACGGTCGGTGACGGCGTCCACGTCGCACCCGGCGCCGTGCTCCTCGGTGCCGCATCGGTGGGCGCCGGCTCGCTGGTCGGCAGCGGGGCCCGCGTCCTACCGGGCGTCCGTGTCGGGGCCGGCGTCACCGTCGGGGCGGGCGCCGTCGTCACCGAGGACGTGCCCGACGGCTCCACCGTCGTCGGCGTCCCCGCCCGTCGGGCCGCCGGAAGCGTGGCGGCCTCCCGAACCCCGTCTGACTTTCCGGACCCCCGCACCGCCCAGACACGCCAGCCCCGCCAGACCGGAGAACGCCCGTGACCACCGACCGGCTCGACCCGCACGCACCGGCCGGAGGTGCGCCGGGCGTCCGCGCCGTCGACCTCGCCGGCACGACCGTGCCGACGCCGGGAAAGGTCCACGTCATCGCCGAGGCGGGCGTCAACCACAACGGCGACCCTGACCTCGCCCACCGGCTCGTCGACATCGCCGCGGCCGCCGGCGCGGACGCCGTGAAGTTCCAGACCTTCTCGCCGGACAAGCTCGTCTCCTCGGCCGCCGCCACGACGCCGTACCAGCGCGACCGCGGCGGCAGCTCGGACCAGCGCAGCCTCCTCGAGGCACTGACGCTGCCGGGGTCCGTCTGGGCCGAGCTGCGCGACCACGCGCGCGAGGCCGGCACGACGTTCCTGTCCACCCCGTTCGACCTCGACAGCGCCGAGCTGCTCGTCGGCCTCGGGCTCACCGCGCTCAAGGTCAGCTCGGGCGAGCTGACGAACCTGCCGTACCTGCGCGAGCTCTCGCGACTCGGCGTGACCCTCCTCGTGTCGACGGGGATGGGCACCGGGGCGGAGGTGGCCGAGGCCGTCGAGGCGTGCGCCGACGCCCCCGGCCTGGTCCTGTTCCACTGCGTGTCGGCCTACCCGGCGCCCGTCGACGAGTGCAACCTGCGGGTCATCCCCGCGCTCGCGGCCCGGCACGGGGTGCCCGTCGGCTGGTCCGACCACACGCCGGGCCTGACCACCGCCCTGGGCGCGGTGGCGCTCGGCGCGCCGGTGCTCGAGAAGCACTTCACCGCCGACCGCTCGCTGCCGGGCCCCGACCACCTCGCGAGCCTCGAGCCCGACGCCCTGAGCGAGTACGTCCGCGAGACCAAGGCGCTGGCCCGGGCCCTGGGGGACGGCGTCAAGGTGCGCCAGCCCTCGGAGGAGGAGAACGCGACGCTCGTGCGCCGGTCGTGGCACGTGGCGTCCGACCTGCCCGCCGGGCACACCCTGACCGGCGCGGACCTGCGGCTGCTCCGGCCCGAGGGCGGGCTCCGCCCGGCCGTCGACGTGCGTGGACGCGTCCTCGTCCGTGGCGTCACGGCCGGCGCGCCGCTCACCGACGCCGACCTCGAGGCCTGACGTGCCGGCTCCCGGTGCGCACTGCGGCGACCGCACGACCGTCGCCGTCTTCGTCGGCACGCGTGCCGACCTCGGCCCGCTCTCGGCCGTGCTCGAGGCGCTCGCGGCGGCCGACGACGTCGAGCTGCACGTGCTGACCGGCGTGATGTACGCGCCCGACGACCTGGCCGCGGCGCTGCCGCCCGTGCTGGCTCCCGAGGAGTGGCGCTCCCGCGTCGAGCCGCTGGCCGAACCGATGACAGCGGTCACCGTGGGGACGCAGCTCGAGCAGGGCGCGGTGATCGCCCGGGCCGCCGGGGAGGTGCTCGGCCGGCTCGACGCCGACGCCCTCGTCGTGCTCGGGGACCGGTGGGAGCTGCTCTACGTCGTGCCGCCGGCCTTCCTGCTCGGCGTGCCGGTGGTCCACCTGCACGGTGGCGAGGTGACCGAGGGTGCCGTCGACGAACGGGTCCGGCACGCCGTCACCAAGCTCGCCGACCAGCACTGCGTCGCCTCCGAGGAGGCCGCCGCGCGCCTGCGGCAGATGGGCGAGCCGGCCGACCGGGTCCATGTCACCGGGGCCCCCGGCCTCGACCGGCTCGCGGCCGCCGAGCCGCTCGACGACGCGACGCTGGCGGCCCTCGTCGGCCTCGACGCGGTGACGCGTCCCTTCGCACTGTTCACCTACCACCCGCCGACGGCCCAGCCCGGGGCCCCGGTGGGGAGGTGGGCGCGCGAGGCCCTCGAGGCGACGCTCGCCGCGTCGGGCACCGTCGTGGCGACCCACCCCGGTATGGACGACGGGCGTGAGGCGATCATCGCCGCGCTCGAGCAGGTCGCGGCCCACGAGCCACGGCTGCGCGTCGTCGAGGCCCTCGGTCGGGACTACCCGCGGGTCCTCGCGTCGGCCGACGTCGTCGTCGGCAACTCCAGCTCGGGCGTCATCGAGGCGGCCAGCGTCGGGGTGCCGGCCGTCGACGTGGGGGAGCGGCAGCGGGGCCGGCTGCGGGGCGCCAACGTCGCCCACGCCGAGGAGGGACGCGCCCCCGTCGAGACCGCCGTGCGGGAGGCGCTGACCGCGGAGGCCCGCGCGACCACCAACCCGTACGGAGCGGGTGATGCCAGCGGGCGCATCCTCGCTATCGTTCGGGGAGCGGGCACCGCCCCGCGCGTCAAGCGCTTCGTCGACCTGCCCGACCGCGACGGAGCCGCACCAGCGAGGCCGACGGGCGAGGAGGACCGGTGACCGCCCGAGACCTGCGCGCCGCGAGCGCGCCGACGACGGCGACGATCCGGGACGCCCTCGAGGTCGTCGACCGCAGCGCGACGCTCGTCTGCCTCCTCGTCGACGACGCCGGCCGCCTCGCCGGGCTGCTCACCGACGGCGACCTGCGGCGCGCCTTCCTCAAGGGCTCCAGCCTCGACGACCCGGCCCTGGAGCACGCGACGACGAGCCCGCAGGTCGTGGCCGCCGGCTCACCGCGGGCGCTCGTCCTCGACCTCATGCAGGCGCTGCGGATCTCCGCGGTGCCGGAGGTCGCCGACGACGGCACGCTCGTCGGGCTGCACACGCTGTCCGACGTCGTCGGGTCGGCACCGCTGCCCAACGTCGCCGTCGTCATGGCCGGAGGTCGTGGCACCCGCCTCGGCGACCTGACCCGCGACACCCCCAAGCCCCTCATGACCGTCGCGGGCCGCTCGATCCTCGAGTGGATCGTCCTCGGCCTCGTCGGCGACGGCATCCGCGACATCTACGTCAGCGTCAACTACCTCGCCGACCAGATCGAGGAGCACCTGGGCGACGGCTCGCGCCTCGGCTGCACGGTCCGCTACCTGCGCGAGGAGCCCGACCTGCCGCTCGGCACCGCAGGCTCGCTCACCCTGCTGCGCGAGCAGCGCCCCGACCTCGCACACCCGGTCGTCGTCATGAACGGCGACCTCATGGTCGACTACAGCGCGGGCCAGCTCCTCGAGGCGCACCTGCGCACCGGCGCCGCCGTCACGGTGGCCACCCGCACCTACCAGCACGAGGTGCCGTTCGGCGTCGTCGAGAGCGAGGGCGGGCGGGTCACCGGCCTGTCCGAGAAGCCGACCCTCAGCCTCGACATCAACGCCGCCGTCTACGCGGTCGAGCCGCGCGCGCTCGCGTGGCTGCCCGCCGGCCGGGCGAGCACGATGCCCGAGCTCGTCGAGACGTGCCTCGAGCGGGGCGAGCCTGTGACGGCCTGGCCGATCCAGTCCGAGTGGATCGACGTCGGCACGCCCGGTGACCTCGCCCGCGCGCAGGGCCAGGGCTGAGGGCGCCGGCCTCCGTCCGAGCCCGACGTCGACCCGACCAGGCCGACGACCGACGAGCACGACGACTGACCAGCACGACGACGAACCACGAGCATGACGAGTACGACGAACCCCCATGACGAGAAGGCAGCTGTGACAACGCAACCCACGCCCCAGCCGATGACCGGGTCGATCGCCGGCAAGACCGTGCTCGTGACCGGCTCCGACGGCTTCATCGGCAGCAACGTCGTCGAGCGGCTCCTCGCCGACGGCGCGAAGGTGCGGGCCTTCTGCCTCTACAACTCCAACGGCTCGACCGGCTGGCTCGACGAGTCGGACACCTTCCGGCGCGCGGTGCGCGACGGCCGGGCCGAGGTCGTCCTCGGTGACATCCGCGACCCCGAGCACGTCATGGCCAGCGCCGAGGGCGTCGACGTCGTCCTGCACCTCGCCGCGCTCATCGCGATCCCGTTCTCGTACGTGGCGCCCCGCTCCTACGTCGAGACCAACGTCATCGGCACCCTCAACGTCCTCGAGGCCGTGCGCCGCCAGGGCGTGCCGCGGATGGTCAACACGTCGACGTCCGAGGTGTACGGCACGCCCGAGTCGGTGCCGATCACCGAGGAGCACCCGCTGCGCGGCCAGTCGCCGTACTCGGCGACGAAGATCTCGGCCGACAAGATGTGCGAGTCGTACGCGTTGTCGTTCGGCACGCCGGTCACGACGCTGCGGCCCTTCAACACCTTCGGCCCGCGCCAGTCCACACGCGCCGTCATCCCGACGGTCCTGTCGCAGCTGCTCGCCGGCGCGTCCGAGCTGCGGCTCGGCGACGTGACGCCCAGGCGCGACTTCACCTTCGTCAGCGACACCGCCGACGGCTTCGTGCGTGCCGCCCTCGCGGACGTCGAGCCGGGGACGACGATCCAGCTCGGCACCGGGCGCACCGTGTCGGTCGGCGACGTCGTCGAGCTGTGCAAGAAGGTCACCGGCAACGACGCCGACGTCGTCACCGAGAGCGACCGCATCCGCCCGGAGAACTCCGAGGTGCAGGTCCTCCTGTCGGACCCGTCGCGCGCCAACGCGGTCCTCGGCTGGGCGCCGACCGTGTCACTCGAGGAGGGCCTGGCCGCGACGGCAGAATGGCTGCGCCCGCGGGTCGACCCCGAGACGGCCGGGCGGTACCACCGGTGACGACGGGCGCAGCGAGGCCGCCGGCCGGGGAGGCGCACGCGCCGGGCTCGCGCGGGCCCGAGGGCACGATCCCGCTGGCCGTCCCCAACATCGGCGAGCTCGAGCGTCGGTACGTCCTCGAGGCGGTCGAGTCCGGGTTCGTCTCGTCCGTCGGACCGTTCGTCTCGGAGTTCGAGCACCGGTTCGCCGAGCGCGTCGGGGCCCGGCACGCCGTCGCCTGCGCAACGGGGACGGCCGCGATCCACGTCGGTCTGCTGCTGCTCGGCGTCGAGCGGGACGACGAGGTGTTCTGCTCCGACTTCACCTTCGTCGGGTCGGTCAACCCCATCGCCTACGTGGGGGCGCGCCCGGTGCTCGTCGACTCCGAGGCCCGCACGTGGAACCTCGACCCCGAGCTGGTCGCCGGCGAGCTGGACCGCCGGGCCGCCGAGGGTCGCCCGCTGCCGAAGGTCGTCGAGGTGGTGCACGTCCTCGGCCAGCCCGCCGACATGGAACCCCTCGTCGATGCGTGCGCACGCCACGGCGTCGCGATCCTCGAGGACGCCGCCGAGTCGCTCGGCGCCACGTGGTCCGGCGGTCGGTACGCCGGGTCGCACACCGGCACCGTGGGGCGGGTCGGCTGCTTCTCCTTCAACGGCAACAAGATCGCCACGACCGGTGGCGGCGGGATGCTCGTCACCGACGACGACGAGCTCGCCGCGCGGGCCCGCCACCTGACCACCCAGGCCAAGGTTCCCGACGTCGGGTACCTGCACGACGAGGTCGGCTACAACTACCGGCTCACCAACCTGGCCGCGGGCCTGGGCCTGGCCCAGCTCGAGCGCCTCGACGAGTTCGTCGCGGCCAAGCACCGGATCGCGACGCGGTACGACGAGGCGTTCGCCGGCCTCCCGCTCGTCCTGCCGCCGCGCGTCGAGGGTCTCGACGCGACGTACTGGCTCTACTCGGTGCTCGTGCCCGAGGGTGACGGCCGCGGCCGGGACGAGCTGCTCGGACACCTCCACGCGCTCGGGGTCGGCGCCCGCGCGCTGTGGCGACCGCTGCACGCGCAGCCGCCGTTCGCGACGGCGCCGGTGCTCGGCGGCGGGGTCGGCTCGGGGCTCTTCGCCCGCGGCGTCTCGCTGCCCTGTGCCACCGAGCTGACCGAGGCCGACCAGGAGCGCGTCATCGAGGCGGTCCGCTCGTTCTTCTGAGCCCCCGGGCCGCCCACGCGGCGGTCCGATGACGCGCAGGGGGCCGCATGTTGGCAGGATGGCCCGGTGGAGATCGCGACCGGGTTGCTGGCGATCGCCGCGACCGTCCTCGGCGGCGCGTGGCTGGCTGACCGTCTGCGCCTGCCCGCACCGCTCGTCCTCATGCTCGTCGGCATCGTCGGGTCCTACCTGCCCTTCGTGCCCCAGGTGGCCCTGACCCCCGAGGAGGTGCTCCTCGGCATCCTGCCGCCGTTGCTCTACGCGGCCGCCATCCAGACCTCGCTCGTCGACGTCCGCACGTACAAGGGCACGATCGTGTCGCTGTCGGTGGGGCTGGTGCTGTTCACCGCCCTCGCCGTCGCGGTGTTCCTGCACCAGCTGATCGGCCTCGGGTTCGCCGTGGCGTTCGCCATCGGTGCCGTCGTGGCCCCGCCCGACGCGGTCGCGGCCACCGCGGTCGGACGGCAGATCGGGCTGCCGCGGCGGCTCGTGACGATCCTCGAGGGCGAGTCGCTCGTCAACGACGCGACGGCGCTCGTCGCGCTGAGCACGGCGCTCACCGCGGCCGGTCTCGCGACGGGCGACCGGGCGCAGACCCTGACCTTCGGCGGTGTCGTCGGACAGTTCCTCTGGGCCTCGGTCGGTGGTGCGGCGATCGGCTTCGTGGTGTCGCTGGTCGTCCTCGTCCTGCGCAAGCGGTTCTCGACCGAGGCCGCCTTCGACACCGTCCTGTCGTTCATGGTGCCCTTCGCCGCCTACGTCCCCGCCGAGGAGCTGCACGCGTCGGGGGTCATCGCCGTCGTCACCGCCGGCATCGTCCTCGGTCACCGGTCGCCGCGGTCGCAGACCGGCGCGTCACGGCTGTCCGAGCGGATCAACTGGGGGTCCATCCAGTTCCTCCTCGAGAATGCCGTGTTCCTCCTCATCGGCCTGCAGGTCTCGTACGTGGTCGAGAAGGTGCGCGCGTCGTCGCTGTCGTGGGGCACCATCGCGCTCGCGGCCTTCGGCACGCTCGTCGTGGTCCTGCTCGCCCGGCCGGTCTGGGTGTTCCCGTTCCGGTGGTTCAAGTCCAGCGTGCTCCGCCTCGAGGCGCCGTCGCCGTGGTCGCACTCGGCGGTGCTGTCGTGGGCCGGCATGCGTGGCGTCGTGACGCTCGCGGCCGCGCTGCTCCTGCCGGACCAGACGCCGCACCGCGACGTCCTCGTCCTCGTCGCCGTCGTCGTCACGGTGGGGACGCTGATCGTCCAGGGCACGACCCTGCCGCGCCTCGCGCGTCGGCTCGGGGTGCGCGGCCCCGACCCGCGTGAGGACGCCCTCCAGGCCGCGACCGTGCTCCAGGCCGCGACGCGGGCCGGGCTGGAGGCCCTCGACGCGATGCCCGACGTCGACGACGCGACGCGGACGACGCTGCGGGACCGCGCCGACGACCGGCTCAACCAGATGTGGGAGCGCCTCGGTCCGAGGGGCGCCGACGTCGACGAGACGCCGAGCGAGCGCTACGTCCGTGCCCGCATGACGATGCTGCAGGCCGAGCGCGGCGAGGTGCTGCGGCTGCGTGACGAGGGTCGGGCCGACCAGACCGTGCTCCGCGTCGTCCTCGGGGCCCTCGACCTCGAGGAGACGATGCTGGACCGCATCGACGACCAGCAGGAACGACTGGCAGAGAGCGAGATGTTGCCCGTGGAGACCCTCGAGAGCCCGTGCGAGCACCTGGAGGACACCGACTCGTGCGCCGAGCCGCGCACGCCCGAGGGCTGCGAGGAGTGCCTCCGCGCCGGCACGACGTGGGTGCACCTGCGCCTGTGCCTCCAGTGCGGTCACGTCGGCTGCTGCGACTCCTCGGAGTTCAAGCACGCGACGGCGCACTTCCACGACGTCGGACACCCGGTCATCCGCTCCATCGAGCCGGGTGAGACGTGGCGCTGGTGCTACCTCGACGAGGTCGTCGGCTAGCCAGCCGCGGAGTCGCGCGTCGTCAGTCGAGGCGCTGCACGACCGTGTGCGTGCCGGCTGCCGGGTCGTGCTCGACGGACGTCGTGGCGCCCTGCACGAGCGCGAGGAACGGCGCGACGTGCCCGCACTCGACGTCGGCCAGGATCGGCACGCCGAGCATGCCGAGGGCGTCGCTGACGGCGTCGTGCTGGGTGAACCCGCCCGGCTCCGGGGCGTTGGTGCGGGACACGAGGAGGCCGGTGGCCGCGTCGAAGAAGCCGCGCAACCGCATGGCGTGAAGGGCGCGGCAGATGTCGTACGAGGGCCACTCGGCGATGTCGAGCAGGACGACGAGGCCCTCCGGGGCGTGCCGTGCGGCAAAGGTGCTCGTGTCGCCGTAGGTGCTGCCGGCGAGGAAGCTGATCGTCTCGACGCAGCCACCGACGAGCCGCCCCGAGAAGCCCGCGGACTCACCCTCGTGCCCCGGGTCGATGCGGGTCCACGTACCGCGTCCGTCGAGGGTCATCCGCGAGACCGTCGGGTCGGCGGCGTAGTCGTCCCAGCCGCCGGAGCGGAACCGCCCGGGGGAACGCTGCAACAGCTCTTCGCCGGCTGAGGCCGACGCGACGTCGACCCAGTGCAGGATGCCGTCGGGCAGGACGTACGGGGTGTCCATGAGGTTCTGCCCGTGGATCGTGGCCAGGCCGGTGGTGAGGGTGAGGGGGGTCAGCCACGTCGAGGTGTCGGAGAAGCCGACGCACCACGTCGGCTCGGCGGACGAGACGGCGTCCAGGTCGAGCAGGTCGAGCAGGTCGATGCCGGTCTCACCACCCCAGGGCGGCACCACGGCCCTGATCGTGGGGTCGGTGAGCATCGACATGAGCTCGGCCGCGCGTGCCTCACGCGGCCCGCTGACGTGACTCGGTGCGTGGTTGAGCTCGCCCACCACCACGTCGAACCCGCGGTCGCGCAGGCACCGGACGGCATGGGTGAACCGACCCCACAGGCGGTCCTGGACGCCCGAGCTCGGCGAGGTGACACCGACCCGGTCGCCGGGACGCAGGGGAGCGGGGTAGCGGATCGGCATGGCCGACATGCTGCCAGCCGTGCCGACCCGCCACACCCCGTTCTCCGCCGGTGCTCAGGCCTTCGCGGCCGCGAACCCCTGCTCGAGGTCGGCGAGGATGTCGTCGATGTGCTCGATGCCCACGGCGAGGCGCACGAGGCCCGGGGTGACACCCGCCGCGAGGCGGTCCTCCTCGGGGCCCTGCGAGTGGGTCGTCGAGGCGGGGTGGATGACCAGGGACCGCACGTCGCCGATGTTCGCGACGTGGCTGTGCAGGGTCAGCGCCTCGACGAACCTCTTGCCGGCATCGAGACCACCGGCGATCTCGAACGAGAGCACCGCGCCCGCGCCACGGGGCGCGTACTTCTGCGCCGTGGCGTGGGAGGGGCTGTCCGGCAGCGACGCCCACACGACCCGCTCCACCTGGGGGTGACCCTGCAGGTAGGCAGCGACCCTGGCGGCGTTCGCGAGGTGGCGCTCGATGCGCAGCGACAGCGTCTCGAGGCCCTGGGCGATGAGGAACGCGTTGAACGGTGCCGCGGCCGGCCCGAGGTCCCGCAGCAGCTGCACGCGCGCCTTGAGGATGTAGGCGAGGTTGGCCCCGAGCGGGCTGCCGACGCCGAGGTCGCGGGCGAAGACGAGGCCGTGGTAGCTCTCCTCGGGGGTGTTGTAGTTCGGGAACCGCTCCGGGTCGGCGCCGTAGTCGAACCGGCCCGCGTCGACGATGACGCCGGCGATGGACGTGCCGTGACCGCCGAGGTACTTCGTCGCGGAGTGGACGACGACGTCGGCGCCCCACTCGATCGGGCGGATGACGTACGGGGTCGCGATGGTGTTGTCCACGACGAGGGGGACGCCGTGCTCGTGCGCGACCGCCGCAACCGCCTCGATGTCGAGCACCTCGGCCTTCGGGTTGGCGATCGTCTCGCCGAAGAACGCCTTCGTGTTCGGTCGCACGGCGGCACGCCACGCGTCGACCGAGCTGGGGTCCTCGACGAAGCTCACCTCGATGCCGAGCTTGCGGAAGGTGAACCTCAGCAGGTTGACGGTGCCGCCGTAGAGGCTCGGCGAGGCGACGATGTGGTCACCGGCCTCGGCGATGTTGAGCAGGGCCAGGGTGGTGGCCGACTGTCCCGAGGCGACGAGGAGGGCCCCGACACCGCCCTCGAGTGCGGCGATGCGCTGCTCCACGACATCCGTCGTCGGGTTCATGATCCGCGTGTAGATGTTGCCGAACTCCTTGAGCCCGAACAGGTTCGCCGCGTGGTCGGTGTCGTCGAAGACGTAGCTCGTCGTCTGGTAGATCGGCAGGGCGCGCGCACCGGTCGCACTGTCGGCGCTCTGTCCGGCATGGATCTGCTTGGTCTCGAAGGACCAGTTCGGCTCGGTCATCGTTGTCTGCTCTTCCTGGTTCGGGTCGATGACCGGTCGTCGTCCCGACGGCCCGGCGCACCGACGGCTCGGTGCGGGGAGAGGGTCTCCGCGCTTGCCCGCGCCGGCTGTCGACGTCGGGCCAGGTCCTCACCCGGGGCACCCCGCCGCGGTTGGGAGGGTTGCCGGCCAGCGAGCCGGGGCTTGGCGCTGGCGCTCATGACCTGCCCGCAGTGTAGACAGCGGCGGCCGAGGAGTGGGAGCCGGTGTCCGAGGGGTGGCGGCCACCTCCCGCGGAAGCCGCGCCGTGGCGCGGTACTGGCGGCGTCGGGGCCGCTTCCGCGTCGGAAAGTGCGCCGCGGCGCGGTACTCGTGGCGTCGATCACGAGGACGTCCTACTAATCCGAACCCGTGAGTAGGATCGGGCCGTGAGCACGAACGCCGACTTCGACCTGTACCGCACCAGCGAGGACCACGAGGCGCTGCGGGAGGCCGTACGCGCCGTGGCCGAGGACAAGATCGCGCCCTTCGCGGCGGCGGTCGACGCGGAGGCCCGCTACCCGCAGGAGGCGCACGACGCCCTCGTGGCCTCGGACTTCTTCGCCCCCCACGTGCCGGAGGAGTACGACGGCGTCGGGGCCGACGCGCTCGCGACGTGCATCGTCATCGAGGAGGTCGCCCGCGTCGACGCGTCCGCCTCGCTCATCCCCGCCGTCAACAAGCTCGGCTCACTCCCGCTCATCCTCGACGGAAGCGACGAGCTCAAGGGACGCTACCTCCCGCCCCTGGCCCAGGGCCGGACGACGTTCTCGTACGGGCTCTCCGAGCGCGAGGCCGGCTCGGACACCGCGTCCATGAAGTGCCGCGCCCGGCAGGACGGCGACGGCTGGGTGCTCAACGGCCAGAAGTCGTGGATCACGAATGCCGGTGTGTCCGAGTACTACACGGTCCTCGCCGTCACCGACCCCGACGGTCCCCGGGGTGGCAACGTCACGGCCTTCGTCGTCGAGAAGTCCGACCCGGGGTTCACCTTCGGCGAGAAGGAGCGCAAGCTCGGCATCAAGGGCAGCCCGACCCGCGAGCTGCACTTCGACGACGTCCGGATCCCCGGTGACCGCGTCGTCGGCCAGGTCGGTGACGGCCTCAAGATCGCGCTGCGCACCCTCGACCACACGCGCGTCACCATCGGCGCGCAGGCCGTCGGCATCGCCCAGGGGGCGCTCGACGTCGCGCTGGCCTACGTCAAGGACCGCAAGCAGTTCGGCAAGCACATCGCCGACTTCCAGGGGATCCAGTTCATGCTCGCCGACATGGCGATGGAGCTCGAGGCCGCGCGCCAGATGGTCTACGTCGCGGCGGCCAAGTCCGAACGCGGTGACAAGGACCTCTCGTTCTTCGGGGCAGCGGCCAAGTGCTACGCGTCGGACGTCGCGATGAAGGTGACGACCGACGCCGTGCAGCTGCTCGGGGGAGCCGGCTACACCCAGGACTTCCCGCTCGAGCGGATGATGCGCGACGCCAAGATCACCCAGATCTACGAGGGCACCAACCAGGTCCAGCGCATCGTCATGGCACGCCAGCTGCTCAAGGGCTGACCGGGCGACGAGGCTCAGTGCCGGCGCCGGTTCCCGCGGGTGCTCGAGCTGGAGGCGTGGATGTCGGCCGCGACGCCCCGCAGCGCCTCGGTGATGGTCGTGAGGACCTCCGTGACATGCGGCAGGCTCGCCGGGTCGAGCGTGTCGAAGGTGTGCGGCACCCAGTCGTGCACCTGCCCGAGCCGGCGTAGGTCGGCCTCGGGGATGCGCACCGTGCTCCGACGCCGGTCGGCCGGGTCGGCCACCCGCTCGACGAGGTGGCGGCGTTCGAGCCGGTCGACGAGCGTGGTCGTCGAGCTCGTCGTGAGTCCCAGGGCCTGGGACAGCTCGGTCTGGCCCATCGACCCGCGGGCCAGCAGGTAGCTGATGGCGCGGCTCTCGTTGACGGTGAGGTCGAGGTGCTCGGCCGCGGCGAGGCGGTAGCGCTCGCCGGCGAGGATGAGCTCGCGCAGGGCCGCGGTCGCCGCAGCCCGGTCGGCGGCACGGGTGGGGGTCATGGTCCCAAACCTACCGAGTCGCGGATCGGCGGCGGAGCAGGCCGACCGCCACGTGACGCGATGGTCGAACTGCTTGATGATCGCGCGACCCGGCCGTATGGTGGTCGTGCACCGCCGGGGGCGGCGCGGCCGTTCGCGGCTGCGACGCCCTTGGACACGAGGTCAAACAGCGTGCCCGTGTCCGCGGCGCTGCGTCGTCACCGGGGGTCCGAGTGGCGGGCGCCGCCGCCCCTCCCCGGAGGCGGCGCCCCACTCCCCGCGAGCGCCGCGAGCACGCTCGAGTGCGAAGGCCCGCTCCCGCGGCGGCACCGGGCCCGGTCGGGTCGTGGTGGGCCCGGGAGGCCCGGCGGCCGGCGCGTCCTCGTGGCTCGGGCGCCCCGCGGTCGACTCCCGACCCTCCAGTAGGCTGGTCGCCGCTCGCGCCCCGGGCAGCGGGCGGTACACGGGACCCGCGACCGGGCCCCGGGACGACGAGCAGAGGACGAGGAACACCAGCGTGGACGCGTCGACGCAGCTGACCCCGCCGGTCAGCGTCATCATGCCGCTGCTCAACGAGGAGCGGCACCTGCGCGACGCCGTCGCGATGATCCTCACCCAGGACTACGCCGGCCCCATCGAGGTCGTCCTCGCACTCGGCCCGTCGACCGACGGCACGGACGCGGTCGCCGAGGCGCTGGCCGCGGAGGACCCGCGGGTCCGTCTCGTGCGCAACCCGAGCGGGCGCACCCCGGACGGCCTCAACGCCGCGATCGGTGCGTCGACCGGCGCGGTGATCGTGCGCGTCGACGGGCACGCCGAGATCCCCGACGACTACGTCTCGCGCGCCGTCCGCGAGCTGCACCGGGTCGGCGCCGACAACGTCGGCGGCGTCATGGACGCGCGCGGCACCACGGACTTCGAGCGCGCGGTCGCGTGCGCGATGCGCAGCCCCCTCGGCGTCGGTGCGTCCCGCTTCCACACCGGCGGCGAGGCCGGCGAGGCCGACACCGTGTACCTCGGTGTCTTCCGCCGCGAGGCGCTCGAGCGCGTCGGCGGCTACGACCCGCACTTCTCCCGCGCGCAGGACTGGGAGATGAACCACCGCATCCGCGAGACCGGCGGACGGGTGTGGTTCACCCCCGAGCTCAAGGTCACCTACCGGCCGCGGGCGTCCGTGAGCGCCCTCGCGAGGCAGTACTTCCACTACGGACGCTGGCGCCGTGTCGTCGCCCGCTACCACGAGGGCACCATCAACCCGCGCTACCTCGCGCCGCCGACGATGGTCGGGGTCACGACGGTCGCAACCGTCCTCGGCTTCTTCTGGCACCCGGCCTGGGCCGTGCCCGCCGCCTACGTCGCCGGCGTCACCGCGGGCGGCCTCGCCATCTCCGGCGGCGAGTCGGCCCGCACGCGGGCGAGCCTGCCGGTCGTGCTCGCGACGATGCACTGGGCGTGGGGCATAGGGTTCCTCACGAGCCCGCGGCGCCTGACGCGCTGAACCCGCCCGACACCGCTGCCACGAAGGACACCGACACCGATGGACAACGCCAAGCAGGCGGCCACTCTCGTCCGGGACGCCGTCCGGCGACAGCTCGCCAAGCGACGCCTTGCGCGCCGCCTCGCCCGTGAGGGGCTGCAGCCGGGCAGCGAGGCCCCGTTCCGCTGCGCCGTGTACTTCTCCGACGAGCCGGTCAACCTCTACCAGATCCGCCAGTGGTACGCGCCGCTGCAGGAGCTGGCGCGCACCGAGCCGGTCGTCGTCATCTCGCGGATGCCCGAGACGACCATCCTGCTCCTCGACGAGTGTCCCCTCCCGGTCCTGCACGCCCCGCGGGTCACCGACATCGAGGCGTTCATGGCCGGGCACGAGATCGGCCTGGTCCTCTACGTCAACCAGAACGTCCGCAACTTCCAGATGCTGCGCTTCGCGACGCCGGCGCACGTCTTCGTCAGCCACGGCGAGAGCGACAAGTCCTACATGGCGAGCAACCAGCTCAAGGCCTACGACCGCGTCTTCATCGCGGGCCAGGCGGCTGCCGAGCGGCTCACCGGAGCCCTGGTCGAGTTCGACGTGGCCGCACGCGCCGTCGAGATCGGCCGCCCCCAGAACGACACCACCTATCCGTCCCCGCACCTGCCGGCCGACGGGCGCACCACCGTGCTCTACGCGCCGACGTGGGAGGGCGACCGCCCGAGCATGGCCTACGGCTCCATCGACACCCACGGCGAGGCGATCCTCACCGCGCTGCTCGCCGACACGCGCTTCCGCGTCGTCTACCGGCCGCACCCGCGCTCTGGCGCCTTCCAGCGCTCCTACGGGGCGGCGTCCGCCCGGCTCTCGGCCCTCGTCGAGCAGGCCAACGCCGCGGACCCCACCGCCCACCACCTCGTCGACACCCACACGGCGTTCGGCTGGCACCTGGCCGCCCTCGACGCCTGCATCACCGACGTGTCGGCGGTCGCCCTCGACTGGCTCGCCACCGGCAAGCCGCTCGTCCTGACGCGGCCCAGCGCACCCACCGCCGAGGTCGAACCGACCCGGCTGAACGAGAGCGTCCCGCTCGTCGACGCGTCCGAGGCCGCCGGCATCGTCAAGATCCTCGACGCGGCGTTCGCCGAGCCGGCGGAGGCGCGGGTCGACGTCGTGCGCCACTACTTCGGCGACACGTCGCCGGGCGCCGCGACGGCCCGGTTCGTCGCCGCCGCGACCGAGCTGATCGAGTCGCGGCTGGCCCGCACCTGACAGCGACCCCCGGCGGGCACCCCTAGACTGCGGCGAGAGCCGGACGGGTGCCCCGTCGCCGCGGAGGCCCCATGACGGTGCCCGCAACCCGACGAACGGCCCGAACCCACGAAGGAGAAGGTGGTCTGCGCGCATGATCGGCGTGTCCCAGTTCCGCGGCCTCATGGCCAACCGGCAGGTGCTGCGCACCCTGGTCGAACGTGACCTGCGCGTCCGCTACGCCGGCAGCTGGCTCGGGTGGCTGTGGACCATCCTGGACCCGCTGCTCATGGCGCTCGTCTACTTCGTCGTCTTCACGCTCATCTTCCAGGCGCGCCGGACCGGCAACCAGCCCTTCTTCCTGCACCTGGTCACCGGTCTGTTCCTCTGGCAGTGGTTCGCCCAGAACATGTCGGAGACCTCGCGCGCCCTGCTGGCCGAGTCACGGCTCGTCCGGTCGGCCAACCTGCCGCGCGAGCTGTGGGTGGTGCGCGTCGTGCTTGCCAAGGGCATCGAGTTCATCCTCAGCCTGCCGGTCATCGTGGCCTTCACAATCTTCTACATGATCACCGGGCAGACCCACCTGCACTGGACGATCATCCTGGCGCCGATCTCGTTCCTGCTGACCTTCCTGCTGTCGGTGGGCATCGGCATGATCCTCGCCCCGATCACCGTCCTCGTCAGCGACATGGCCCGCGTCGTGCGCATCGCACTGCGTCTCGGCTTCTACGCGACCCCCGTGCTCTACAGCGCCGACATGGCCCCGAAGACCCTGCGCGACGTGCTGGCGATCAACCCGATGAGCGGGGTCCTCGAGCTGTTCCGGTCCGGCTTCTTCCGGGGCGAGATGAACGTCCTGTCCGTCGCCTCGGCCTGCGTGCTGACCGTCGTGCTCCTGCTCGTCGGCGCCTACGTCTTCAAGCGCATGGAGCCGGCCGTGCTGAAGGAGATCTGATGGCCAAGCCGGTGATCGAGGTCCGCGACCTCGGGATCGAGTTCTACCGCTCCCGCAAGCGGCGCATGTCGCTGCGCGAGCTCGTCTTCAAGGGCCAGACCGGCGCGACGAACGAGACGTTCTGGGCGCTGCGCGACATCTCGTTCGACGTCGCCAAGGGCGAGGCCGTCGGCCTCGTCGGCGGCAACGGCTCGGGCAAGAGCACGCTGCTGCGGATGATCGCCGGCGTCATGCTCCCCGACTCCGGCTACGCCCGGGTCCGCGGCGGCGTCGCCCCGCTCATCGAGCTGACCGGTGGGTTCCTCGGCGAGCTGACCGCCCGCGAGAACGTCTACCTCGCGGCGGGCCTGCACGGCCTGACGAAGCGCCAGATCGACGAGCGCTACGAGGAGATCGTCGACTTCGCCGGCCCGCAGGTCCAGGCGGGCATGGACATGCCCTTCCGCCACTTCTCGTCCGGGATGCAGGTGCGCATCGCCTTCGCGCTCATCACGACGCTCGACCAGCCGGTCGTCCTCGTCGACGAGGTCCTGGCCGTCGGGGACCGCGCCTTCCGTGAGAAGTGCTACGAGCGCATGGAGAACATGCTCTCCGGCGGCAAGACGCTCTTCCTCGTCTCCCACAGCGAGCACGACCTCAAGCGCTTCGCCGAGCGCGGCCTCTACCTGCAGGCGGGCGAGCTCGTCGGCGACGGTCCCATCGACGAGGTCCTCGAGCAGTACAACGCCGACGCGGACGCCGGCACGTGAGGCTCGACGAGCGCCCCCTCGTCGGCGACGCTCGTGCCCGTCTCGTGGTCGGCCGCTCGGCCGGTGCCGACACCCTCGTCCTCGGGCCCGACCCGGCGTCCGACCTCGTCGAGACGCTGACCGAGCTCGGACTGTCCGTGCGACGCCCGGAGGTCCCGGCACACGACGTGCCGGCCGTGCTGGCGGCGGTCGCCGCGGTGGCCGCCGCGTCCGACACGGTGCCGCTCGTCCTCGCCGCCGCCGACCTGAGGGTCAGCCCCGTCGCTCTCCTCGACGTGCTGGACTCGCCGCGCGACGCGACGCTGGTGCCCGTCGTCGACGCCCCGGTCACCGACCTGCGCGACCCGGAGACCGGGTCCGCCGGTGCCCGTACCTCCGACCCGGGGTCGAGCGCCGGTGCCCTCGCCCAGGGTGGCTTCGCACCGGTGCGGGTCGACCGGCACACCCGCCTCGTGGTGTCGGCCGGATCGGTGGGGCACGTCGTGACGGCCCCGACCTCGTACGCCGCAGGGCTGCTCCGGGTCGCTGCCGCGGACCGGGCCGCCGTCGCGGAGGTCCTGGCCGCCGCGGCCGCGAGCGCCTCGGCGCGGCACGTCGGCGCCTCGGCCCTGGACCTCGTCGTCGTCGCGCTCGTGCGCGCGGCCGTCGTGCCCGTCGTTACGGTGCCGCTCGCCCACGTCACGGTCGAGCGGGGGCCCGCGCTGCGGCGGGGCGCGCCCGGCTCGGCCTGGCAGCAGCGCCTGCGGGCTGCCTCGCGCGGCAACGACGGCGTGTTCTCGACGCACGCGATCCGGCCCCTCTCGCGCCGCCTCACCGCGCTCGGCCTGCGCCACGGATGGTCCCCGAACGTCGTCACGGCGGTCAGCCTCGGGCTCGGCCTCGCCGCCTGCGCCCTCACGGCCGTCGACTCGTGGTGGACCTGGCTGCTCGCGGCGGTGCTGCTGCAGGCCTCGCTCGTCGTCGACTGCGTCGACGGCGAGATCGCCCGGTTCACGCGGCGCTACAGCGCGTTCGGGGGCTGGCTCGATGCCGTGAGCGACCGCGTCAAGGAGTTCACGATGGTGGCCGCCGTCGCCTGGGTGGCGGCCCGCCGCGGCGAGGACCTCTGGTGGCTCGCCGTCCTGGTGCTGGCGCTCCTGGCGGTGCGCCACGTCGAGGACCACGCCTACTCGACCCGGCAGCGCGCGTCCGCCTCCGAGCCGCGCGCCCCCCACCCGCTCGATGACCCCCGCGACGGCGGCCCGGAGCGGGCACCGACGACGGTGCCCGCGCCGCCGACCGGACGGGCCCGGGTGGTGCGCGACGTCAAGCAGGTGCTGCACCTGCCGATCGCCGAGCGCTACCTCGTCATGTCGCTCGGCCTGCTGCTCCACCGGCCGGCCCTGCTGCTCTGGGCGCTCGGCGTGGCGTCCGCCATCGCGCTCGCGTGGACGCAGGCCGGACGGCTCCTGCGGGCGCTGACCCGCACCGACGGCTTCCGTGCCGACCGCCCGGACCGCACCCTCAGGCACCTGTGCGACCTCGCCGTGCTCCCGCGACCCCGGGGCCGAGGCCGGCTCGCCTGGCAGGTGCCCGCGCTGCTCGTCGCGGTCGAGACGGCGGCCCTGCTGCTCGCGGCCGGAGCGGACCCCGCCTCACGGGCCGCCGCCTACGCCTGGCTGGCCGTCGTCTGCTGGCACCTCTACGACAACGTCTACAGGCTCCGCGAGACCGGCGCGAGCAGCACGGTCGCCCTCGTGCGGGTCACGCTCGGCGTCGAGGGACGCGTCGTGCTCCTCGGGCTGCTCGGAGGGCTGAGCGGCCATCCGGCCCCGTACCTGCTCACCGGGGCGGTCGTGCTCGCCGTCCTCTTCGGCGCCGAGTCCGCACGGGCCTGGCGTCGACACCTCGGCGGCACACGGCAGGATGGAGCCTCATGACCCTGGCCCACGACCCGACCGACGACCGGCCGACGACCGAGCAGCTCAAGGCCGTCGCGCAGCCGCCGGAACACATCGCGCGGTACAACGCCGAGCACTGGGCCGGCGCCCTCTACATCCGCCACCTGTCGATCCACGTCACGCGGTGGCTGCTGCCCACCCACATCACCCCCAACGGCGTCACGTGGCTCATGATCGTCACCGGCGTCGTGGGCGCCCTCGCGATCCCGTTCGGTGGGGTCGTCGGTCCCGTCGTGGCCGTCCTCGCGATGCAGCTGCAGATCCTCCTCGACTGCTCCGACGGCGAGGTGGCCCGCTGGCGGCAGCGCTTCTCGCCCGCGGGGATCTACCTCGACCGCATCGGCCACTACGTCACCGAGGCCTCCATCCCGGTGGCGATCGGACTGCGCGCCGACGGATGGGGACTCACGCACCCCGGTGACGTCGGCGGCTGGACCGTGCTCGGCCTGCTCGTCGCCGTCGGCGTGCTGCTCAACAAGGCGTTCACCGACCTCGTCCACGTCGCCCGCGCGAAGACGGGCCGCCCGCCGCTCGAGGACGTCGCGACGACGGCCCGCCCCAAGGCATCCGGCATGGCGGCGCTGCGGCGCGCCTTCGACTACGTGCCGGTGTTCCGCGCCTTCGTGGCCGTCGAGGCCTCGCTGCTGGCCCTCGCGGCCGCCGTCGTCGACGCCGTCCACGGCGACCTCATCGGCACCCAGGTGCTCGTCGTCGTCATGGTGCCGCTCGTCGTCCTCACAGCCGGCGGCCACCTGCTCGGCGTCCTGTCCAGCTCCCGGCTCGACTGAGGCCCAAGCATGTCCGCAGCCCGCCCCGTCTTCCAGTGGGCCCAGGAGCACGGCGAGGTCGGCGGCGTGCGCACGA
This sequence comes from Monashia sp. HAY1-2A, assembly GCF_056755315.1. NCBI lineage: Bacteria > Bacillati > Actinomycetota > Actinomycetes > Micrococcales > Intrasporangiaceae > Intrasporangium > Monashia sp. HAY1-2A. The sequence continues at coordinate 4,811 of NZ_JBNDHY010000004.1, read as the reverse complement.
GTCACCACCAGCTGACCGCGTCGCTGCGCGCCGAGGGCGTCGAGGTCGTCTACGTCGACACCGGGTCGGCTCCCCGGGCGCTGCGCGCACTGCCCGAGCTGCGCCGACGCGGGCTGCACCTGCTGCACCTGACGCGGCTGTGGCGGGCGATGCTCCTCGCCCCCTGCTTCGCGCTCCTGCGCGGACGCACCGTCCTCGTCCTGCACTCGGGCTCGACGAGCGGCCAGGTGGCGCGCCTGCCGGGCTGGCGACGCAGGGCGCTCGTCGTCGCGCTGCACGCCTACGACGAGATCTGGGCCGTCAACGACGAGATCGGCGCGATCCTGCCCGAGCGGCTGCGCTCGCGCGTCACCGTCGTCTCGCCCTTCGACGCGTCGGCGGCGCCCGTGCCGAGCCCGTTCCCCCGTGAGCCGCACGCCCTCGCCCTCGCCACCAACGCCGGGCTACCGCACTACAACGCCACGCTCGGCATCGAGGCAGTCGAGCTCGTCCGCCGGACCTGGCCCGACGCGACCCTCACGGTCCTCGCCTACGGCAACGACACCGAGGCCGTGCAGGACCTCCGGCACCGAGCCGGGGGGAGCGCGTGGCTCACCGTCGCGTTCGACAGCCCGCCCGCGGAGGTCAGCGCCGTCCTCTCGCGCGTCGGCACGTTCCTGCGGCCGACGAGCTGGGACGGCGACTCGGTCATCGTCCGGGAGGCCCTGGCGGCGGGGGCCCGGGTCGTGGCGAGCGACACCGCGCCGCGGCCGGCCGGCGTCGTGCTCGCGGCTCTCACGGCGGCGGACCTCGCCCGAGCCGTCCTCGAGGGCGGGCCGGTCAGCGACGGGTCCGGGCTGGCACAGACGACGCTCGCCCAGGCCGCGCACGCGGCGCTGGCGGGCCTGGAGACCCTCTCGCGGCGCTGACCCGCCTCCTCCCGGCCGGGGCGGTCCCGTCGTTTCGGCGTGGCCGGGGCAGGGCTAGTAGCCTCGCACCGACGCGGACGGCCGCCACGGGCTGCCGACCGCGTCGCCCCGGGCGGGTCGCCGAACGACCGCCCGGGTCGAGCCGCCAGAGGAGCACCGTGAGCAACCGGACCGTCATCACCTTCGGGACCTTCGACGTCTTCCACGTCGGACACGTGCGGGTGCTCCAGCGCGCTGCCGCCCTCGGTGACCGCCTCGTCGTCGGGGTGTCGGCCGACGCGCTCAACATCGCCAAGAAGGGCCGCCCTCCGGTGTTCACGCAGGACGAGCGCATCGAGATCGTCTCGGCCCTGCGCGTCGTCGACGAGGTGTTCGTCGAGGAGTCGCTCGAGCTCAAGCGCGACTACATCCTCACCCACGGCGCCGACGTCCTCGTCATGGGCGACGACTGGACGGGCAAGTTCGACTGGGTCGGCGACGTCTGCGAGGTGGTCTACCTACCACGCACGCCGTCGGTGTCGACGACCGGCCTCATCGAGCACATCGCCGGTCTCGGCTGACCCGAGGAGGCCCGCCCCGCTTCGCGACCGGCGTCACTGCCCCCAGGTCAGCGTCGACGAGGACGAGCCGGCCGACAGGGGAGTGGTCAGCCGGGCCTCGCCGAGGACCCGGTAGACGAGCAGCGCACCGTCGCTCTTGCGCCGGGTCAGCAGGTCGTCGCGGCCGTCGCCGGTGAGGTCGCCGATGCCCCGCACGGCGCTCATCGCGGTCCAGCCCGACGAGCCGATGACGCGTGCCGGCTTGAACCCGCCGGTGCCGTTGCCGCCGTAGAGGACGAGCGCACCGTCCGAGGCGCGGACGGCGACGAGGTCACGCAGGCCGTCGCCGTCGAACTCCCCGGAGGTCACCTGGCTCAGGCCGTTCCAGCCGGTACCGACCGTCGGGCTCGAGGTGATGGCCCCGGTGCCGTCGCCCGTGCGGAGGATGAGCCGGCCGTCGCTCATGCGGGTGGCGAAGTCGGTGTACCCGTCGCCGTTCCAGTCGCCCGTCGGCACGATCATCGTCACGGCGCCCCACCCCTGGGCGAGGACGACCCGCCCGGCGTTGAGGCCGCTCGAGCCGAGTCCCGGGTAGAGCCAGGCGGTGCCGGCGGAGTCGATGGCGACGACGTCACCGAGGTTGTCGTTGCCGAAGGGTCCGACGGCTGTCGCGGCGCGCAGGCCGGAGAACCCGCCGTAGAGGATCTGCCGGACGGTGAAGGACATCGAGCCGGTGTAGGACAGCGTCTTGAGCGCCGACCCCGACGGGATGATGACGTCGCCGAGGCCGTCGCCGGTGACGTCACGCGGCGAGTAGGCGGCCGAGCGGGGCGCCGGTGAGGACACCGTCCACCACGTGCTGCGCAGGCCGAGCGCCGATCGGAAGGCGTCGGCGCTGACCGCCACCGAGCCGGCCGAGCCGGTGAGCGTGACCGTCCCGACGCGACCGCCGAAGGTGCCGGTGCCGCCACCACCCGTTCGGGTCCCGACGGCGATGCTGCGCAGCGTGCCGATCACCGGGTAGCGGGCCTCGATCGCGGCGGCCGTCAGCGTCGTGTCCCAGGAGTTGGGGTTGGCCGCCGAGGTGACGGCCCCGTCGTACGGGTCGGACTGGGCGAGGAGGTAGGGCGCGCTGCCGCGCACCGTCCGGCCACCGTTCGACGAGGAGTACTGGGTGAAGGCGGGCTTGCCGCCGTAGCCGAGGACGACGCCGGCCGTCGCCCCGACCGCGGCGGAGGCGCGGCTGTCCTCGTTGCGCCTCGTCAGCACACCCGTGGCGGAGTAGTCGGCCACCCCGCGGTAGGCCTGGCAGGTCGTGTCGCACGTGTCGTAGGCGCGGCTGCCGGCCGTCGACCGGCCGTAGGCGGCGTAGGTGCGCGCGGCGACGGCCTGCGACGCGAGGGCAGCCGCGGGCCAGCTGGCCGGCATCTCGTTGGGGACGACCCCGAGCAGGTAGGACTCGGTCGGCACGACGTTGACCGGGTAGGCGCGGCCCGAGACCGGCACGACGCGCACGGTCCCGCGGAACTCCCGCTGCGAGCCGCTCGGCAGGACGAGGCGGACGGTCCCGGCCGACGGTCGGCTCAGGGTGAGGGGCACGCTCGACCGGGTCCAGCCGCTCACGGCGTTCCACCGGGCGTTGTAGTACGCCTGGAGCGACACGCCGGTGCCCTCGGGGACGACCCGCCAGCGCAGCGACGTCGACAGGGCCGAGCTCTTCGAGCCGTTGGAGACCCACGCCCCGCTCTGGGTGACGAGCTCGGTGGACCCGGTGCCGACACTCTGGAGCAGCACGCGAAGGGACGGGTTGCCCTGCGAGGTGCGGGTCGTGCCCGGGTAGTAGAAGCCGAGGGTCTGCTGCCACGTGAGTCCGCGCGTCGCCGCGCCGTAGGCGCCCCACTGGGACAGGCCGATGCCGTGGCCGTAGCCGCGGCCGGTCAGGGTGAACGAGCCCGTCGCCGGACGCGCGTACGTCTCCGACACCGTCGTCGGCTTCTGGACGGACCACTGCCCGGCTCGCCAGATCGAGCCGGCGCCGCTGCGGATCGAGGCCACCTGCGGGTAGGCCTGGTCGCCGGGGCAGTCCGTCAGGCTGAGGTCGCGATGGCCGATGAGCCGGGGCTTGGTGACCCGGACGCCGGCCGCGTAGCGAGTGCCCCCGGCGGAGGTCAGCACCACGGACGTCGACGGGTCGAAGAGCGAGCGGTCGCCCTCCCAGGCGGCCACGCGCGTCACCATGGACTTGGCGGCCGAGCTCATCGGCGTCGACGTGAAGTCGCCGATGACCGAGATGCCGGTGGTCTCGGCGTTGAAGCCCCCGGCCTGCGCGCCCATGACGAAGGCGGCCGTGCTGCCCTTGCGGCCCTCGTACGCGCGGCCGAAGCGGTCGACGAGGATCTGGTAGCCCAGGTCGCACCAGCCGCGGCTCTGGACGTGGAAGGCGTACATCGAGCGCAGCAGCGCGGGCACCTGGTCGGCCGTGTACGTGTTGGAGTTGACGGTGTGGTGCACGACGACCGCCTTGAAGCCGCTGAGCCGCTCGCCGTCGCACGTCCGGATGCTCTCGTCGGCGCCCCACTCGGCGCGGCTGATGATCGTCGGACGGGTGACGGCCGCGACGGCCGAGCCGGCGGGCGGGTCGATCGACGCGTCGGCGGGGGAGTCGCCACCGTCGACGAGGCTCGCGCGCAGCCCGCTGGGCACCGAGCCGTCGGGCGTCGTGACCCGGATGTCGGCGGCGTCGGAGTCGGCCGCGGCGAGCGGGGCCGTGCCGGGCCGCGCGTGCCGCGCGTCGGCCGAGCCGGGGTCGGGCGCGTCGTCCTCCTCCAGGTCGAGGGAGACCCAGTCACTCCAGCCCGACGCGTCGTGCGTGCGCACCTCGACGCGCGTGCCGGTGGGCGGCGTCCGGTCGAAGGTGACGCCGGCGACGTCGAAGTCCACGCCGGCGACGTGGGTCGCCGCGACGACCCTGCCCGGGCTGCCGGCTCGGGCGGCGGGGCGCGCGCCGGCGACGGCCGGGACGGCGACCTCGTGGACCGTGGGGGCGACCGGCCGGGGCTTGGCCCCGGAGGACATCGTGGGGGCGACGACGAACGTGGCGGTCAGCACGGTCACGGCGACGGTGGTGGGGACGAGGCGCATCGCAGGACTCCTGGCAGGAACGGGCAGCACACCCATTGAGTCCCAATTGTCCCAACCACCACAGTGCGTCACGAATGATCGTTATCATCCCGTGACCGCCGGATCGTCCCGGTTTGGTAGGGGCGGGCGAGCTCGCCGACCCCGCCGACCACGCCGATGCGCGCCCGGCGGCGCGGACCCCGAGGGCTGTCTCTTATACACATCTGACGCTGCCGACGACGGA
>NZ_JBNDHY010000003.1:0-76835 GCF_056755315.1 Monashia sp. HAY1-2A | reverse complement strand
CCGCCCACGTCACGTGCGGGGCCACCCGCTCGAAGGCCCCGGTGGCCTCGAGCGTCCAGCGCTGCACCGCGTAGGAGTGCACGAAGTAGAACCGTTCGTGCTCGACGCCGGCGAACAGGCGCGACCCGGCGGCGGCGTCGACCTCGGACCAGCCCATGTGCGGCACGACGTCGGCCGGGAGCCGCTCGACGGTGCCGGGCCACTCCCCCAGACCCTCCAGGGGTGCGGCGGACGGCTCGGTCGAGCCGTCGAACAGGACCTGCATGCCGACGCAGACGCCGAGCACGGGTCGGCCGCCGCTGATGCGCCGGCCGATGACCCGGGGTCCGTGCGCGGCCGCGAGTCCGGCCATGCACGCGTGGAAGTTGCCGACGCCGGGGACGAACAGGCCGTCGGCCTCCAGGGCGGCGACCGGGTCGGCCGTCAGGGTGACGCTGGCGCCGACGCGTTCGAGGGCGCGCACCGCCGAGCGGACGTTGCCGCTTCCGTAGTCGAGGACGACGACGTCGCGACGGGTGCTCCCGACGCCCGGGGCGCCGGCCGTCACAGGGCTCCCTTGGCGCTCGGGATGCCGACGACGCGGGGGTCGCGGGCCACGGCGGCGCGCAGGGCGCGGGCCACGGCCTTGAACTGCGCCTCGACGATGTGGTGCGGGTCGCGGCCGGCGAGGACGCGCACGTGGAGGCACAGGCCGGCGTTGTAGGCGAAGGACTCGAGGACGTGGCGCGTCATCGACCCGGTGAAGTGGCCGCCGATGAGCGCGTACTGCTGGCCCTCCGGCTCGCCCTCGTGGACGACGTAGGGCCGTCCCGCGACATCCACGACCGCCTGCGCGAGCGCCTCGTCGAGCGGAACCGTGGCGTCGCCGAAGCGCGAGATGCCGGACTTGTCGCCGAGGGCCTCGCGCAGTGCCTGACCGAGGACGATGGCGGTGTCCTCGACGGTGTGGTGCACGTCGACCTCGACGTCGCCGGTCGCCTTGACGGTGAGGTCGATGAGCGAGTGCTTGGCCAGCGAGGCGAGCATGTGGTCGTAGAACGGCACGCCCGTCGAGACCTCGGCGACGCCGGTCCCGTCGAGGTCGAGGGTGAGCTCGACGGAGGACTCGGAGGTGGAGCGGGAGATCGTCGCGGTGCGGTTCATGCGGGCGGCTCCTGGCTGGTCTGGCTGGTCTGGCCGGTCACGCCGGTCTGGCTGCTCAGGTGGGTGGGGGCGAGGCGGGCGAACGCGTCGAGGAAGGCCGTCGTCTCGTCGGGGTCACCCGCCGTGACGCGCAGGTGGTGGGCGATGCCGACGTCGCGCACGAGGACACCGGCGTCGAGCAGGGCCTGCCACGTGGCCTTCTCGTCGGCCAGGCCGCCGAAGAGGACGAAGTTGCTGTCGCTGGCCACCGGCGTGGCGCCGAGCTCGGCGAGGCGCTCGACGATGCGGTCGCGCTGGTGCTTGATGACCTCGACGGTGCCGAGCATGACGTCGGCGTGCTCGAGGGCGACGCGGGCGATCGTCTGCGTCGGGGTCGAGAGGTGGTAGGGCAGTCGCACGAGCCGCAGCGCGTCGACGACCTCCGGGGCGGCGACGAGGTAGCCCAGGCGTCCGCCGGCGAAGGCGAACGCCTTGCTCATCGTGCGGGTCACCACCAGGCGCGGGTGCCCGGCGAGCAGCGTCAGGGCCGATCGGGTTCCGGGGCGGGCGAACTCGGCGTACGCCTCGTCGACGACGACGATCGCGTCCGGGGCGGCGTCGAGCACCGCACCGATGACCTCGAACGGCAGCGCGGTGCCGGTCGGGTTGTTCGGCGAGCAGAGGAAGACGACCGACGGGCGGTGCTGCCGGGCCTGCTCGGCGGCCGACTCGGGCGTGAGGTCGAAGGTGCCGGTGCCGCGCAGGCCGTCGACCCAGGTGGTGCCGAGGGTCTCGCTGATGATCGGATGCATGGAGTAGCTGGGCGTGAACCCCAGCGCCACCCGGCCCGGGCCGCCGAAGGCCTGCACCACGTGCGAGAGCACCTCGTTGGAGCCGTTGCCGGCCCACACCTGCTCGGGGGTGACGGTGACCCCCGACTGCTTCTCGAGGTAGGCGGTCAGCGCCTTGCGCAGCTCGGTGAAGTCGCGGTCCGGGTAGCGGTTGAGGTCGCGGACGTCGGCAGCGAGCGCGGCGACGATGGCCTCGACGACGGGCTCGGGCACCGGGTAGGAGTTCTCGTTCGTGTTGAGCCGGACGGGCACGTCGAGCTGTGGCGCACCGTACGCGGTGCGCCCGCGCAGGTCTGGGCGCAGCAGACGCGCGACCTCGTCGCCTCCGGTTGCCGCGGTCACCGGGGCACCTCGTCGCCGAAGCGCGCGGTGACGGCCTCGCCGTGCGCCGGCAGGTCCTCGGCCTGGGCGAGCGTGACGACGTGACGTGCGACGTCGCGCAGGGCCGCCTCGTCGTAGTCGACGACGTGGATGCCGCGCAGGAACGACTGCACCGACAGCCCACTGCTGTGGCAGGCGCAGCCCGCGGTCGGCAGCACGTGGTTGGACCCGGCCGCATAGTCGCCGAGGCTCACCGGCGCGTACGGGCCGACGAAGACGGCACCGGCGTTGCGCACCCGGGCCGCGACGTCGGCGGCGTCGCGGGTCTGGATCTCGAGGTGCTCGGCGGCGTAGGCGTTGACGACCTCGAGCCCCGCGTCGACGTCGTCGACGAGGACGATGCGCGACTGCGTGCCCTCGAGCGCCTCCCTGACGCGTTCCGCGTGCTTGGTCGCCGGCACCCGGCGCGCGAGCGCGGCGCGGGTCGCCTCGGCGAGCTCCTCGCTGTCGGTGACGAGCACGGAGGCCGCGAGCGGGTCGTGCTCGGCCTGGCTGACGAGGTCCGCGGCGACGTGCTCGGGGTCGGCGGAGTCGTCGGCCAGCACGGCGATCTCGGTGGGACCGGCCTCTGCGTCGATGCCGATGAGCCCCTTGAGGAGGCGCTTGGCGGCGACGACCCAGATGTTGCCGGGGCCGGTGACCATCGACACGGGCTCGCACGTGACGGTGTCGCCCTCGGGCGTCTCGTCGGTGAAGCCGTGGGCGAACATCGCGACGGCCTGCGCCCCACCGACCGCGTAGACCTCCTCCACGCCGAGCAACGCGCAGGTGGCGAGGATCGTCGGGTTGGGGTAGCCGGCGAACTCGCCGGTGTTCTCGCGCTGCGGCGGCGAGGCGACGGCGAGCGAGCTGACGCCGGCCAGCTGCGCGGGCACGACGTTCATGACGACGCTGCTCGGGTAGACGGCGAGGCCACCGGGCACGTAGAGGCCGACGCGGTCGACCGGGACCCAGCGCTCGGTGACGGTGCCGCCGGGCACGACACGCGTCGTGGTGTCGGTGCGGCGCTGGTCGGCGTGCACGAGGCGGGCCCGCCGGACGGCCTCCTCGAGCGCTGCGCGCAGGTCCGGCTCGAGGTGTTCCAGCGCCGCCTGCAGGACGGCCACCGGCACCCGCAGGTGGGTGGGGCGGACGCCGTCGAACCGCTCCCCCAGGTCGCGCAGCGCCGCGGCGCCCCGATGCTCGACGTCCTCACAGATCGGCCGCACCTGCTCGAGGGCCGCCGTGACGTCGAACTCGGCTCGGGGAAGGGCACCGCGCAGGAAGCGCACGTCGAGCGTGCGTCCGCGCAGGTCGAGGGTGGACATCATGGGTCACCAGTCTAGGAGGCGCCTGCCGGTGCCCCCGCAGCGTCTCAGGGTGCGGGTCGCAGCCGCCGCTGCGCCCGTCCTGGCTGTCCAATCCTGAACCACCGCTGGCCAACGCCAGACCCCCGCCAGACCCCAGCGCGCCCCGGCCTCCGCCACGCTCGGAGCGTCCCGGCCGGGCGCCCACGACCTCCTGGTCGCTGTTCCTCCGAGTCGTCCACGCGAGCGTCCGGCCGGGCCCGCGACCCACCCCGTCAGCGACTCTCGCTCCCACACCCAGGAGAACCCGTGCCCATCGTTCTTCGCCGGCGCCGGATCGGCGCCGCCGTGCTCGGCCTCGCCGTCGGCATCGTCCCGGCATCCATCGCGCTCACGGCCGCCTCGAGCGCGTCCGGCGCTCCCGCGTCGGGGACGCCGCGCGTCGCGCACGCACCCGCACCGGCCGGGCTGGCCGCCGCCGCACCGCTCACCGTCTCGCAGGCCGTCGGGGCCCAGGACGGGCGCTCGGCGACCGTGCGCGGCTACGTCGTCGGCCAGCCGACCGCGACGAGCACCGTCGTGCGGTCCGGCTTCCCCAACGACTACGCGCTGGCCATCGCCGACACCGCCTCGGAGACCGGCACGACCCGGATGCTCTACGTGCAGATCCCGTCGGCGTTCCGCCCCCAGTGGGGCCTGCGCAGCAACCCCTCGCTCATGGGCCGCCAGGTCGACGTCACCGGCTCGCTGTCGGCGTACTTCTCCCATCCCGGCATGACGGGAACCACGGCCTTCGCCTTCAGCGGGTCGCCGACGACCACGGTCCCGACGACGAGCACGACCCCGGCTCCGACCGGCACGACGAGTCCGTACGACTCGACCTACTACGCGTCGGCGGTCGGCAAGACGGGCTCCGCGTTGCACACCGAGCTGCACCGGATCATCTCCAGCGGCGTCACGACGCTGAGCTACGACCAGGTCTGGACGGCGCTCAAGGACACCGACCAGGACCCGAACAACCCCGACAACGTCATCGAGGTCTACTCGGGTCGCTCGATCGCCAAGTCCGACAACGGCGGCGGCGTCGACCAGTGGAACCGTGAGCACGTCTGGGCCAAGAGCCACGGCGACTTCGGCACGGTCAACGGGCCCGGCACGGACGTGCACCACCTGCGCCCCGAGGACGTCACGGTCAACAGCACCCGCGGCAACCTCGACTTCGACAACGGCGGGTCGGCGGTGGCCCAGTGCACCGGCTGCCTCAGCGACGGTGACTCGTTCCAGCCGCGCGACGCCGTCAAGGGCGACGTGGCCCGGATGATCTTCTACATGGCGGTGCGCTGGGACGGCGGGGACGGCTTCGCCGACCTCGAGCCGAACGACCTCGTCGGCAACGGCACCGCGCCCGCGATCGGCCGGCTGTCGGTGCTGCGGCAGTGGAACCTGCAGGACCCGCCCGACGCCTTCGAGAAGCGCCGCAACGAGGTCATCTTCGACACGTGGCAGCACAACCGGAACCCGTTCGTCGACCACCCGGAGTGGGTCACGGCGATCTGGGGGCAGTGACCGGCGCCGGACCGCGAGGACCGGCGACGCGCTCTCACGTCGTCTGGTCGATGAGGACGGCCGTCTCCCAGGCCCACTGCCGCCAGGTGTCGTAGCGGCCGGAGCGCCCACCGTGGCCGGCCACCATCTCGGTGCGGAAGAGCACCTGGGGTGGCTCTGCGCCCGCCGGCAGCTGCGCGTCGGCGTGGCGGATGGCGGCCACCCACTTGGCCGGCTCCGTGACGTAGACGCGGGTGTCGTTGAGGCTCGTCGTGACGAGCAGGCTCGGGTGTGCCCCCGGGCGCACGTTCTCGTACGGCGTGTAGCCCTTCATGAGCGCGTAGGCGGCCGGGTCCTCGAGCGGGTTGCCCCACTCCTCCCACTCGACGACGGTCAGCGGCAGGCTCGGGTCGAGCACCGTGGTCAGCGCGTCGACGAACGGCACCTGCGCGTGGACGAACCGGAACCGCCCGGGAGCCTGGTTGACGACGGCGCCCATGAGCAGGCCACCTGCCGAACCGCCTTCTGCGGCAAGGCGGTCGGGCGCGACGATCCCGGACTCGACGAGGTGGTCCGCACAGGCGACGAAGTCGGTGAACGTGTTCGGCTTGGCCTCGAGCTTGCCGTCGTCGTACCAGGACCGTCCCATCTCCGAACCGCCGCGCACGTGCGCGACGGCGAAGACCCAGCCACGGTCGAGCAGGGACAGCCGCAGCACCGAGAACCACGGGTCGCTCGGGATGCCGTAGGCGCCGTAGGCGTGCAGCAGCCCGGGCGCGCTGCCGTCGGCCGCGACGTCGTCGCGGTGCACGACCGAGATCGGTACGCGAGTGCCGTCGGGGGCGGTCGCCCACTCGCGGCGCTGGCGGTAGCGCGTCAGGTCGACGTCGCCGCGCACGTGCTGCCGCTTGAGCAGCGTGAACCGCCGCGTGCGCACGTCGTAGTCCTCGATCGTGCGCGGGGTGACGAGCGACTCGTGGACGACCTGGAGGGTCGGCGTGGCCGACTCGGGGTTGGCTCCGACGACGAGCGTGCCGATCGGCTCGCCGACCGCGATGTCGTGGGCCTCGCCCAGGCCGTTCGGGGCCTCGGGGTCTCGGAGGACGATCCGCACGGCGGTGCCCCCCTCGCGTCGCAGCGACACTGCGAGGAAGTCGTCGAAACCCTCTGCGCCCGTGACGTACTCGTCCTCGGTCGTCAGGTCGAGAGGCACCCACTCGTCGGCCGAGGCGCAGGTGACCGGCGCGACCGCCAGCTCGAAGTTGACGCGGCGGGCGTTGTGCACGACGAGCAGCTGCTCACCCCACGGCTCGACGTCGTACTCGACGCCCTGTCGTCGCTCGGCGACGACGCGCGGCGGGTCGAGCGGGCTCGCGGCGTCGAGGAGCCGGAACTCGCTCGTGGTCTTGGAGGAGATCGCGATGACGACCCACCGGTCGTCCCGCGAGGCACCGACGCCGATGTAGAAGTGCTCGTCGGTCTCCTCGTGCACGAGGACGTCTGCAGCGGCGTCGGTGCCGACCTCGTGGCGCCACACCTGGTGCGGGCGCCACGCGTCGTCGACGCGCGTGTAGAAGAGGTAGCGGCCGTCGAGCGACCACGCCAGCGAGCCGCCGGTGTCGCGGACCGCCTCGTCGAGCAGCTCGCCGTCCTCGATGCGGCGCACCCGGACGTCGTAGCGCTCGTCGCCGGCGAGGTCGACGGCCCACGCCAGCACGTCGCCGGCCGGCGAGACCTCGCTGGCGCCGACGCCGTAGAACTCGTGGCCACGCGCCTCGGCGTTGCCGTCGAGGAGCACCTGCTCTCCCGCGGGCGGCCTGCCCTCGGCGAGGGCCGGCCGCTGCGGGTGGTCGGCCACGGTGACCCGCGCGTCGACGGCATACTGCTCGCCCTCGATGGTGCGCGAGTAGTACCACCAGCGGTCGTGGCGCACGGGCACCGACAGGTCGGTCTCCTCGATGCGGGAGCGGAACTCCTCGAAGACCTGGTCGGCGAGGGGCCGAAGGTGCTCGGTCCGGGCGATCGCGTACGCGTTCTCGGCCGCGAGGAGCTCACGCAGCTCGGAGCCGTCGCGGTCGGCCATCCACGCGTACGGGTCCTCGAAGGTGTCGCCGTGGTGGACGCGGGACACCGGGTCGCGACGGGCGACGGGAGGACGCTGCATCCGCGCAGTCTACGGACCGGCCTGCGCGAGGGGTCAGCCCTCGCGGGTCAGGGGCTCAGTGGAGCGTGATCTGCCCCTGGACGGGCCGGGTGCCGCCGTCGTAGACGAGCGCACCGGAGGCATCGCGGACGACGACGCGGAGCGTGTCGGTCGCTGCGTCGGTGGCCGTCACCTCGAGGCGGTAGCCGGGGACGCCGCCGACGGTGGCCGGACCGGCGAGACGGGCGGTGTCACCGGTGACGACGAGCCAGTCGAGGCGCGTCGAGGCGAGCGTCAACCCCGGCGTCGCCAGGGTGAAGGAGCCGTCGGGACGGCTCGCGCCGGCCGCGTACTGCGCCGACAGCTGGAACTGCGCCTTGCCCGTGGCAGACGGGTCGCCGGTGACGGCGCCCTGCGGCGAGACGAACCAGCCTCCGCCCGTGAGGAACCCGGCCGCGCGGTCGTAGACGATGACGGTCGTCGTGCCGCTGTCGCCGTGTCCCCACTCGTCGCGGACGGTGACCGTGACGGTGTAGATCCCGGCTGCGGTGTACGCGTGGTCACCGGAGACGGTGCCGCCGCTGACCGTGCCGGACGTCGTCGAGCCGTCACCCCACGCGACGGTGGCCGTGTGGGTGTCGAGCGCGTCGGCATCGGTGAACGAGGCCGTGACAGCCGCCGTGGCACCGACCGACGTGGCACCCGACGGGCCCGTCACGGACGTCACGACCGGGGCCGCGTTGGTCAGGTCGAGACCGACGACCACCGGGTCGTGGTCGGAGATGCGGAACTGGTCGGGGCTGTAGAGGCTCGCGACCTGGCTCGCCGACTTGAACTCGGTGTTGTAGTCGAGCACCGACGGCTCGTCGGCGTTGACGTGCCAGTCGGCGACGCCGGTCACCTGGCGCGACAGGGACGCCGAGCCGAGCGCGTGGTCGAGGTAGCCCCACTGGCCGTCGAACACGTACGAGTACGCCTCGGCGCCGTTGCGGGCCGCGATGAGGTTGGTGAACCCCTTCGACTCGAACATCGCGATCGGGTCCTCCTTGGCGTAGGAGTTCATGTCGCCGAGGAGCAGCACGTCGTCGTCACCGGTTCGGGTCGGGTCGGTGGCGAGCCAGTCGGACAGCAGCTGGGCCGCCTTGGTGCGCACCGCGGCACAGTTGCCCTGGCCGTCGCCCGTGTCGGGGCTGTCGCACGCGGAGCCCTTCGACTTCAGGTGGTTCGCGACGGCGACGAAGACGCCACCGGTGGTGTTGTCGCGGAACGCCTGCGCGAGCGAGGGACGGTTGCGCGGCGCGCTGTCACCGCCGGTGACGAACTCGTCGCTGTTGAGCGCCGCCGTCGTGCCGACCGGCGTCACCGCGGCCGGCTTGTAGAGCATGCCCACCTTGATGGCGTCGGTGCCGAGGGCGTCGACCTGGCCGGTGCGGGCGTCGGCGTCGACGAACGCCCACGTGCCGGCGCCGTCCTTCTCGTTGAGCCGGTCGACGAGGAAGCGCTCGGCGCTGTCGGTGCCGTAGCCGTCGTTCTCCATCTCCATGAACGCGACGACGTCGGCGCCGGTGCCGCTCACGGCGGCGACGGTCTTGTGCCACTGGCGGTCGAACTCCGTGGCGGTGTTGGCCCCGCGGCAGTCCATGACCGCTCCCTGCAGTCCACCGCGACAGTTGTTGCCCGTCGTGTCGAGGGTGTTGAAGAAGTTGAGCAGGTTCATGCCGACGACGCGGACATGGCCGTCGACGGCCGGGACCGACTCGGGACGGAGGTTGACCGCCTCGAAGCGGGCCGAGCCACCCATCGCGCCGAGCGGACGGATCCGGTAGGCGTTCGGGCTCGCGGCGGTGCCGCCCCACGTGTAGCTGAGCACGCCCGTCAGCCCGGTCACCGTGTCGCCGCCGCGCAGCGTGTTGGCCGCCGAGAGCGGCTGGTCGCCACGCGCGAAGACGATGGGGTCGGGGTTCTGGACCTGGCTCGCGTCGTCGAGGACGATCTTGCGCAGGTTGTTCGAGGCCTGCAGCGCCGCCGCGTCGGCGCCGGGCGCGACGACGTTGGTCGGCTGGGCCAGGCGCCCGTCCGCCGAGAGCGTCACCTGGCCGAAGCGTCCGAGCTGGAAGTGCTCGGTGACGCTCATCGGCTGGGGGACGCGCACGAGCATGCCCTCGTAGCGCTCGAGGGCGGTGTCGCTCGACACCGGGAACGAGACGTCGGTCGGCGCCACCGTCTGGTTGCTCGCACAGACGGTGACGGTGCCGACGCTGATCTGCGACTGTCCCTGGTTCTCGCTCGCCGTGCCGGTGACGGTGACGAGGTCACCGAGCTTGACGGCGTTGGCATTGCTGCCCTCGAAGACGAAGATGCCGTCGGAGGTGGCGGGGTCGTGGTCACCGGCGGGGTCCTGGAGGAAGAAGCCGCGCAGGTTCGGCGAGGCACCCTCGTAGTCGCCGACGACGACGCCGCGGGTCGTCACCGTGCCGGTGCGGGCGACGGTCGCGCCGCTGCCCTGGATGACGGGGATCGGCGTGGTCTGCGCCTCGCACGGGTTGGCCGCAGCCGTCGTGAAGCGGACGACCGTGTCTGCGGGCATCGCGTCCGGCGGGTCGACCGTGTCGGCGTCGGACACCGCCGAGGCCCTGACCGTCAGGGTGCACGAGTCGCCGGTCGGGAGCGCCTCGGTGGGCGTCACCGTGTACGCGGTGGGGCCGCCGGAGGCGATGACGGTGCGGTCGCCGCCCGAGGTGCAGGCCAGGGCGAACGCGCCCTCCCCGAGGGCCACCGGTTCGGAGAAGGTCACCGACAGCGGGGCCGTCGGGGCGATGCCCGATGCGCCGTCGGCCGGGGTCGAGGTCGTGACGGTCGGTGCGGCGTCGGGCGCCGGGCCGCTGTCGATGGAGTGTGCGCCCAGGCCGTCGACGGTGTCGACGGCGTAGCCGTCCCACTGGACCGACGGGTCGAAGGCGTCGGTGCCGTCGGGGTCGCCGACAAGGACGGCGGCCTTGCGGCGCAGTGTGTTGTCCATCGTGGACGTCAGGCCGGAACCCCACTCGTTCGTAGGACGGAAGCCGACCTGGCCGAGGACGTCGAGCACCGTGCTGCCCTTGCGCAGCACGACGGCGTCGTCACCGTTCCAGCTGGCGTTCCCGGTCGTCTGGTCTGCTGCCGCGAGGATCGCGGCGTTGGCCGAGGTGTTGGCCAGCACGAAGACGTCGCCGCCCGCGACCGTGCCGGACAGGTTGGTCGTCGACGTGGCCGCGGTGGCGCCGTTGGCGAAGACCTGGACGTTGTAGTTGCCCGCGCCGAGGTCGACGGGGGCCCCGGTGCCGTTGTACAGCTCGAGGGCCTTGTTGTTGCTCGAGCCCTCGACGTACTCGCTGATGAAAAGCTCGGTCGGGGCCGCCGACGCGCTCGGCGCGACGACGAACGGAACGACACCGACGGCGAGGGCGGTGGCGGTGGCCCCCGCGACCCGACGCAGGGTCGGTCGTGATGACAGCATGTGAGTCCTCCCTGGAGACCGGCTCGTGCGCACGGTCGGGGTCACCCTAGACCGGGCAGGCCCCCGTGGCGCGTCGAGCGATGCGCCCGGTTCGTGACGGTTCGGCGGCGAGCGGGAGTCCCCGGCTCAGAGGACCGGCCAGGGTCCCGGCCACGCCTCGAGGCGGCGGCGCGTCACGAAGCGTCGGGGGCTGCCGTCGACCGGGTCGCGGAAGGCGAGGACCGCCGCGAGCAGCTGCAGCGGCGACGAGAAGTCCCCGTCGGCCACGTCGACCTCCACCGGGTAGAGCGGGTCGCCGACGATGGGGATGCCGAGACCCACCAGCTGGCAGCGCAGCTGGTGGGTGCGGCCGGTGCGCGGCACGAGGCGGTAGAGGCCGAGCCCGCCGGCGACGTCGAGCAGCTCGACATGCGTCTCGGCGTTCGGCGGGGCACCGGGCACCTCGCGGGCCTGGTGGGTGCCGTGCTCCTTGACGAGGTGGGTGCGCCGGACGAAGGGGGACCCGAGCTCGGGACGGAGCGGGGCCACGGCGAGGTACTCCTTGTGCGCCAGGGCCGCCGCGAAGACCTGCTGGTAGGGCCCGCGCCACCGCTGCTCGGTCGTGAGGAGCAGCACCCCGGCCGTGGGCCGGTCGAGCCGGTGCGCCGGGGTCAGCCGGTCGAGGCCGGTCTCGACGCGCGTGCGGGCCAACGCGCTCTGCACGACGTGCCGCCCACGCGGCATGGTGGAGACGAAGTGTGGCTTGTCGACGACGACGATGCGCTCGTCGCGGTGCAGCACCTCGATGTCGAACGGCACGGGAGGCTCCGTGGGCAGGTCGCGGTGGGTCCAGACGACCGAGCGCGGCACGAACGGGGCGTCGGGTGCGACGGCGGTCCCGGACGCGTCGACGACCTCACCGGCTGCGAGCTTGCGGTCGACCTCGGCGGCCGGCAGCCCGGGCGCGAGCCGCTCGACGAGGTGGTCACGCAGCGTTGCCCACGACCCGGACTGGGGCATCCGGATGCGCTGGGCGTCGACGCCGTGCCGGGGCGGCAGCGGTGCGGGCGGGATGCCTCCGCGTGCCACTCAGCGCTCCCCCGCCACGGCGTCCTGCGCCGCCTCGGGGTCGGTGACGAGCCGGAGCTCCACGTCGGCACCGAGGAAGCGGCCGTACCCGCCGGCCGCTCGTTCGAGCCCCCGACGGGTGGCCGTCGAGAGCGGACCGAAGGGGGTGACCTCGAGGAGGGTGGTTCGCCCGGTGGCGACCCGCCGCCACGTGCCGGCCACCTCGCCGTCGACGACCAGCGTCGGCTTGAACACCATGTTGCGACCGGGCACGACGCGCCGGAGGTGCTCGGGAGGCAGGCTGACGTCGCGGGACTTGTAGCCGAGGAGGAACTCGTCCCACTGCGGGAGAAGGTGGACGCCACCGTGCCCCAAGGGTGTCGAGGCGACGTCGACGGCACCGCACGCGTCGACGTGCGTCAGCCACACCTGGCCGTCGACCTCGTCGCGGACGAGGCGGTCCTCGACGAGAGCGAGCGCCTCACGCGTCAGGCCCAGCGGCTTGAGCAGCCAGCCGGCGAGGTCCTTCTCGATGACGGGCCCGTGGCCGCGCACGTAGCGCTCGGCCATCGTGGCCAGCCCCTCCTCGCGGGACGGCTTGCGGGAGTGCGGAACCCAGCTGTCGACGAGGACGAAGCTCGGCTGCCGGCCGATGACCGGTCCCTGGCAGAGCAGGCCCGTCATGCAGTGGTGCCCGACGAGGTGGTAGGCCCGCTGCTCGGTGGGGTCGAAGCCGTGCTCGACGAGGAGCGCGATGACGTCCGGACGGCTCATCGGCCCGGTCAGGTGCTCCTCGAAGAGCTGCCCGGCGCGGTCGACGTGCTCGTCGGTGATGCCGAGCTGCCGGTAGCGGGTGGCGAGCGCGGTGCCTAGGGGGGTCGCGAGCAGCCGGCACATCCACCGGGCGTCCTCGGCCGGCACCCAGTGGATCGTGCCGCGCATCGGCCACGTGCGCACGACCTCGCGCCGGTGCACCGCCTCCTCGACCTGCTCCAGCGTCAGGCCCGAGCGCACGCCGAGCGACCAGGCCCCGCTGCCGTAGTCCTGCGCCTGCAGCGCCCCCAGACGGCGGGTCACCTCGAGCGCGCTCACGGACGTCGACGCGTCGCCGAGCGTGGGGGCCAGGCCGAGCGCGGCGAGCCGGGCGCGACGCAGCCGGCGCCGGTCCGCGACCTTCACGCTGCCCCCACTCCCCCGACGCCGGCCCGGTGCCTCAACCGAGGCAGGCCGGCCCGAGCAGGGCCTTGAGGTCGCCGAAGAGCGCCGACGTGGCGGTGACCCGCAGCGAGTCGTCGAGCGACATGAGCACCGACCGCCCCGGCTGGGTCAGCTTGACCTGCACCTCGGTGGCGCCGGGGTGCTCGCCGAGGACCCGTTTGAGGCTCTCGGCGACGGCGGGCGTCGCGCGACCGAGCGGCAGGGTGACGACGACGGGGCCGCGCGGGCCCTCCTTGATGTCGGGGATCGTCAGCTCCTGGGCGAAGATCGAGATCGAGTCGTCACGCGCGCTGACGCGACCCTTGACGGCGCACACGGTGTCCTGGGCCAGCATCGTCGAGTACGTCATGTACGAGGAGGGGAAGAAGAGGCACTCGATCGCCCCGTCGAGGTCCTCGACGGTCGCGATGGCCCACAGGTCGCCCTTCTTCGTGCGCTTGAGCTGCAGGCTGGTGATGAGGCCCGCGACCGTCACCGGCGTGCCGTCGGGCTTGGCGTCCTCACCGAGGAGCGAGGCGATCGGGGTGTCGGCGTGCGCCGACAGGATGTGCTCGATGCCGAAGAGCGGGTGGTCGGACACGTAGAGGCCGAGCATCTCGCGCTCGAAGGACAGCAGCGTGGACTTGTCCCACTCGCTCGGGGGGACCGGTGGCAGGCCGGCGAACGGGTCGACCCCCGCGCCGTCCCCGTCGGCGTCACCGAAGCCGAACGAGGCGAAGAGGCTGTCCTGGCCGATGGCCTGCTGCTTCTTGACGTCGACGAGCGCGTCGACGTAGCGCTCGTGCACCTCGACGAGGCCGCGACGGCTCTCGCCGAGCGAGTCGAAGGCGCCGCCCTTGATGAGCGACTCGATGGTGCGCTTGTTGCACACGACGGCGTCGACCTTGTCGAGGAAGTCCTTGAACGAGGCGAACGTGCCCTTGTTCTCGCGGGCCTCGACGATCTTGTCGACGACGTTCGTGCCGACGTTGCGGATGGCGGCCAGGCCGAAGCGGATGTCGGTACCGACGGCGGCGAAGTTGGCGACCGACTCGTTGACGTCGGGCGGCAGCACCTTGATGCCCATGTGGCGGCACTCGTTGAGGTAGAGCGCCGACTTGTCCTTGTCGTCGCGCACGCTCGTCAGCAGGGCGGCCATGTACTCGGCCGGGTAGTTGGCCTTGAGGTAGGCGGTCCAGTACGACACGAGCCCGTAGGCGGCGGTGTGCGCCTTGTTGAACGCGTAGTCGGAGAACGGGACGAGGACGCCCCAGAGGGCGGCGATCGAGGCCTCGTTGAACCCCTTGGCCTTCATGCCCTCGGAGAAGGGCACGTACTCGGCGTCGAGCACCTCCTTCTTCTTCTTGCCCATGGCCCGCCGGAGCAGGTCGGCGTTGCCGAGCGTGTAGCCGGCCAGCTTCTGGGCGATCTCCATGACCTGCTCCTGGTAGATGACCAGGCCGTAGGTCATGCCGAGGATGGGCTCGAGCGCCTCGACCATCTCCGGCTGGAGCTTGCCCTTCAGCTGGGGGTCGAGGGGGATGAGCTCCTGCTTGCCGTTCTTGCGCAGGGCGAAGTTGGTGTGCGCGTTGACGCCCATCGGCCCGGGCCGGTAGAGCGCGAGGGCGGCGGAGATGTCCTCGAAGTTGTCGGGCTGCATGAGGCGCAGCAGGGCACGCATGCCGCCGCCGTCGAGCTGGAAGACGCCGAGGGTGTCGCCGCGACCGAGCAGCTCGTAGGTGGCCGCGTCGGTCATGTCCTTGGACAGGGCGTCGAGGTCGATGTCCTCGTCGCGGTTGGTCTTGATGTTCTCGATGGCGTCGTCGAGGATCGTCAGGTTGCGCAGGCCGAGGAAGTCCATCTTGACCAGGCCGAGCGACTCGCAGCTCGGGTAGTCGAACTGGGTGATGACCTGGCCGTCCTGCAGCCGCTTCATGATCGGGATGACGTCGATGAGCGGCTCGCTGCTCATGATGACGCCGGCCGCGTGCACGCCCCACTGGCGCTTGAGGCCCTCGAGGCCCTTGGCGGTGTCGACGACCTCCTGGAAGTGGGTCTCGGTCTGCACGAGCGCCCGGAAGTCGACGCCCTCGTTGTAGCGCTTGTGCTCGGGGTTGTAGATCTCGGCGAGCGGCACGCCCTTGCCCATGACGTCCGGTGGCATCGCCTTGGTCAGCTGCTCACCGACGCTG
Organism: Monashia sp. HAY1-2A; assembly: GCF_056755315.1. Lineage (NCBI taxonomy): Bacteria > Bacillati > Actinomycetota > Actinomycetes > Micrococcales > Intrasporangiaceae > Intrasporangium > Monashia sp. HAY1-2A. The sequence goes on along the minus strand of NZ_JBNDHY010000003.1, from coordinate 61,575 downwards.
AACGGGTGGCCCATGACCCGGGCGGCGTCCTTGACCGCCTGCTTGGCCTTGATGGTGCCGTACGTGACGATCTGCGCGACGCGCTCCGAGCCGTACTTCTCGGTGACGTACCGGATGACCTCACCGCGCCGGCGCTCGTCGAAGTCGACGTCGAAGTCGGGCATCGACATGCGCTCGGGGTTGAGGAACCGCTCGAAGATGAGGCCGTGCGGCACGGGGTCGAGGTCGGTGATGCCCATGGCGTAGGCGCACATCGAGCCGGCACCCGAGCCGCGGCCCGGGCCGACGCGGATGCCGTTGCGCTTGGCCCAGTTGATGAAGTCGGCGACGACGAGGAAGTAGCCCGGGTAGCCCTTGGAGACGATGACGTCCTCCTCGAAGGCCGCCTGCTTGCGGGCGTAGTCGGGCACCCCCTCGGGGAAGCGGCGCTGGAGGCCGGTCTCGACCTCCTTGATGAACCACGACGTCTCGTCCTCGCCCTCGGGGCACGGGAAGCGCGGCATGAAGCGTCCCTCGCCCTCGGTGAAGGACACCTCGCAGCGCTCGGCGATGAGCAGCGTGTTGTCGCAGGCCTCGGGCAGCTCGCGCCAGAGGTGGCGCATCTCCTGGGCCGACTTGAGGTAGAAGTCGTCGGCGTCGAACTTGAACCGGTTGGGGTCCATGAGCGTCGAGCCGGACTGGACGCACAGCAGCGCGGCGTGCGCCTTGGCGTCCTCCGCGCGCGTGTAGTGCAGGTCGTTCGTCGCGACGAGCGGCAGGCCGAGGTCGCGCGCCAGGCGGATGAGGTCCTTCTGCGTGCGCCGCTCGATCTCGAGGCCGTGGTCCATGAGCTCGACGAAGACGTTGTCGGCGCCGAAGATGTCGCGCAGCTCCCCGGCGACCTCGCGCGCGTCGTCGTACATGCCGAAGCGCAGCTTGGTCTGGATCTCGCTCGAGGGGCAGCCCGTGGTGACGATGAGGCCCTTGCCGTACGTCGAGAGCAGCTCGCGGTCGATGCGCGGCCACTTCGTGTACACCTGGTCCAGGCTCGCGATCGAGGACATGCGGAAGAGGTTGTGCATGCCCTCGTTGTTCTCGGCGAGCATCGTCATGTGCGTGTACGCGCCGCTGCCGGAGATGTCGTCGCGGCCGCCGTCGCCCCAGCTGACCTTGGTGCGGTCGGTGCGGTGGGTGCCCGGCGTGATGTAGGCCTCGACGCCGATGATCGGCTTGACGCCGGTGCCCTGGGCCTTCTTCCAGAACTCGTACGCACCGAAGATGTAGCCGTGGTCGGTGGTGGCGAGGGCCGGCATGCCCATCCGCGCCGCCTCGGAGAACAGGTCGCCGATGCGCGCCGCCCCGTCGAGCATCGAGTACTCCGTGTGCACGTGCAGGTGCACGAAGCTCTGGTCGTTGCGCGGGGCGGGCTGGCTCGACATCGTGGACGAGTCTAAGCCCGGCCACCGACGGCCCCGGCGCGTCGCCCGACGTGTCGCACGAGGTCCGACGACGGGTGTCCCGGCCGCTCGTGCCGGTGGCCCGCGAACCGACCGGCGCGCCGCGGTGTAGAGGACACGTCGGGGCGCGACGATGGTCGGGTCCGCAGCCCCCGCCGAGCGGATGGAGACAGGGATCAGCACGATCGACCGCAGGACGGACAGGTCCGGGGACCCGGGCGGCAGGCCGGCAGGGGCTGCCGCCGAGGACGCCGCCGGCCGTGCCTCCGACCACGCCGCCGACCACGCCGCCGAGGAGGCCGCGGCCCTGGCTCGGGTGCGCGCCGGCGACCCCGGTGCGTACGCGGTCCTCGTCGTGCGGCACGCCCCCGTCGCCAAACGGCTCGCCGTGCTGTCCGGCGCCGGGGACGAGGCCGACGACGTGGTCCAGGAGGCGTTCGTCAAGGCCTATGCGGCGCTGCCCCGGTTCCGGGACGGCGCCGGGTTCCGGCCGTGGCTGCTGCGGATCGTCGTCAACGAGACCCGCAACGCGCTGCGCGGCCGGTCCCGTCGCGCGCTGCGCGAGCTGCGGGTCGCCGTCCGAGAGGCCGCGGAGGGGGGCCGCGGCGACCCGGTCGATCCCGCCGAGGCGGCCGTGGGCGCCGACCGCCGCGCCGGTCTGCTCGAGGCCCTCGACGCCCTGCCCCTCGACCTGCGAGAGGTCGTGACGTGCCGCTACCTGCTCGAGCTGTCCGAGGCCGAGACGGCCACGGTGCTCGACGTGCCCGCGGGCACCGTCAAGTCACGGCTGCACCGCGCCCTCGCCGCCCTCCGGGAGGTGCTCACCGATGCCTGAGCCGCACCACCGCACGGGACCGGATCCGGGCTCCGGGCTGGAGCGCGAGCTCCTCGAGCTCGGCCGGCTCCTCGTGACCGACCCTCCACGAGAGGACCTCGCCGCGTCGGTCCTCGCGCGGGTCACCGCGCCCGCGGAAGGGCTCGGTCGCCCCCGACCGGCGCGGCGTCGGCTGGCCTGGGCCGTGGCAGCGGCCGTCACCCTGGCGCTCGCCCTGGTGCCGCCGGTCCGGGCAGCGGTGGTCGAGCTGCTGCGCCTGGGCGGCGTCGTCGTCCGCGAGGTGCCGCGCCCCAGCGCCTCGGCGCCGGACTCCCCGCGGCCCACCTCGTCGGCCGGGTCCGGGACGGCCACGGCGTCGGGCACGCCGGTGACGCTCGAGGCGGCCGCGCGCGCCGTCGGCGCACCGGTCGCGGTCCCGGCTGCCCTGGGGCAGCCCGACACGGTCGTCCTCGCCCACGGCGGGCGGGTCGTCGAGCTGGCGTGGGGACCCCGTACGGCGACGAACGGCGTGCCGACGCGCCTCGACGTCTTCGTCGGGTCGCTGTCGTGGGGCTACCTCAAGACGGTGTGGGACGCCGTCACACCGACCCGGGTGTCGGGCCACGACGCGCTGTGGTTCGGTTCCGCGCACCGCATCGAGTGGGTGGACCGTTCCGGCAGCACGCATGCCGAGCAGCCGCGCCTCGCCGGTCCGACGCTCGTCTGGGTGGTTCCCTCCCCGGGTGGCGAGGTGACGTACCGGCTCGAGGGGCCGGCCGACCTCGCCACGGCGCTGCGCGTCGCCGGCTCGGCCGGCTGAAGGGCCCCGCGACCCCGACCCGAACCGACGGTGCTCCGGCGGTGTTGACGTACTGACGCCCGGACGCCGCCGGGCCCGCCCGAGGAGGAAACCGTGAAGAGACCGCGCATCCCAGCCGTGCTGTCCGCCGCCGCCGCCACTGCGGTCGCGATGCTCGTCGTGCTCGTCGGCGCCGCGGCCCCGGCCTCGGCCGGAGGACCCACGTCGGTGATCGTCGTCCAGTACGCCGGCTCCAGGGCCGCGGCGGCCCTGACCGGCAGCCCCGTCTACGCCGACCTCGAGCGAGCGCTCTCGCCGTACGACCCGCCGCGCGGGGAGCGCACCGCGACGGCATCGTTCATGGGCACGACCCTGCGCCTGACGTGGCTCATCCACGACGTCACGCCGTGGCGCATCGACGGCGTCGTCATCGACGGGAACGAGGTGTGGGTCGAGACCGCGATGAGCACCAACGGCACCGAGGACCTCTTCTCGATCCCGTCGGTGCGCCACCGCCCGGCCGACTCCGCGCTGCTGCTGCGGACGCTCCGCTCGCTCGGTGTCCTCGGTGACGCGCCCCGGGGCGCGGCTGCCCCGTCACGCTCGACCGCCACGCCTGCCACGGCATCCGCGCCGGCCACGGGCACAGCCGGGCTCGGCCGGGCGGCGACGGCAGGGCTGGCCGGGCTCGCGCTCCTCGTCGGCGTGGTCACGGGCCTCGCCGGTGTCCCGACGCTGCGGCGCCTCCGCTCCCCGCGGCACCCCTCCGCCGCGGGCGACGCCGGAGCACCCCCGCGTCCGGAGCCGGTCGGCTTCTCGACCGACCCGGACCAGGGCAGCTCACCCCGGCAGAGCCCGCCCCGACCTTCACGCTCCGGTCGAAGCTGAGGCTCTCAGAACGTCGCGGCGACGTCGAGGGCGTGCTGGAGGTCGTCCGGGTAGGGGCTCTCGAAGTGGACGTACTCACCCGTACCGGGGTGCTCGAAGCCGAGGCCGACGGCGTGCAGCCACTGCCGGTCGAGGCCGAGCCGGGCCGCGAGCCTGGGGTCGGCACCGTAGAGGGGGTCACCGCAGCACGGGTGGTGGAGCGCGGCCAGGTGGACCCGGATCTGGTGCGTGCGCCCGGTCTCGAGATGGATCTCGAGGAGGCTCGCGTGCCGGAACGCCTCGAGCACCTCGTAGTGGGTCACCGAGGGCTTGCCCGTGCTCATGACGGCGAACTTGAACTCGGCGCCCGGTCGCCGCCCGATCGGCGCGTCGACCGTGCCGACGAGCGGGTCGGGCAGGCCCTGGACGAGCGTGTGGTAGGTCTTGTCGACCTGCCGGCTGCGGAACAGGTGCTTGAGCCGGCTGTAGGCGTACTCGCTCTTCGCCACGACCATGAGTCCGGACGTGCCGACGTCGAGCCGGCTGACGATGCCCTGCCGCTCGGGAGCACCTGACGTCGAGATGCGGTAGCCGGCCGCGGCGAGGCCCCCGACGACGTCGGGCCCGGTCCAGTTGAGGCTCGGGTGGGCGGCGACGCCGACCGGCTTGTCGACGACGACGAGGTCGTCGTCGTCGTGGATGATGCGCATGCCCGGCACGGGTTCGGCGACGACCTGCAGGCTGGGGCTGGCCTCCGCCCGCGGCAACGACACCTCGAGCATCGCCCCGGCCACGAGACGCTCCGACTTGCCGACCGACCTGCCGGACAGGGCGACGTGCCCCGCCGAGGCCAGCTCGGCGGCCTTGGTCCGGGACACCCCGAAGAGCCGGGACACGCCGGAGTCGACGCGTTCGCCCTCGAGCCCGTCGGGCACGAGGACGGTGCGGGCCTCCCCCACGGGCAGCGCCTCAGTCATCGCCGCGCTCCCGACCCGACGCCTCGGCCGCCTCGGCCGCCTCTGCCGCCTCTGCCGCCTCGGGCGCGTCGGCCGCCTCGGCGGCGCGCTTGTCCCGCTCACGTCGCCCGTCGACGCCGATGCCGAGCATGGCCAGGATCACGACGAGGCAGGCCGCGCCGACGATCCAGATGTCGGCCACGTTCCCGATGAACCAACGGTTGTAGTCGATGAAGTCGACGACGTGCCCCTGACCACCGCCGGGCGGCCGGACGAACCGGTCGGTGAGGTTGCCGACGGCCGCCCCGAGCAGGAGCCCGAGGGCCAGGGCCCACGAGCGGGAGCCGAGGTCGCGGGCGACGACGACGATGGCGACAAGCACCGCGAGCGCGATGCCGGTCATGACCCACGTGTTGCTCGCCCCGAGCGACAGCGCCGCCCCCGGGTTGCCGATGAGCTTGAAACGGATGACCTCGCCGATGAACGGCCGGGGGCTGCCGTCGGCCAGGGTCGCGAGGGCGACGGCCTTGGTGACCTGGTCGCTGGCGTAGGCGACGACGGCGACCGCGGCGAGCATGGCGAACAGCCGCCTCCGGCGCGTCGAGGTGGGACGCGGGGACGAGGCCCTCGCGGTGGGCGGTGCGGTGTTCTCGGTGCTCACGGTCTCTCGGTCGGACGCGACGCCGCCCTCGCTCGCGGACGAGCGAGGGGCGGCGCCGCGTCCCGGGTCGGTGCGTCGGCGTGCCTCAGCCTGCCGGCGGCGTCGTTCAGTGGCGGTCCTGCTTCTCCTGGCATGACAGGCACAGGGTCGCACGCGGACGGGCCTGCAGTCGAAGCTTGCCGATCGGGTTGCCACAGTTCTCGCACACGCCGTACGTGCCGGCCTCGAGCTGCTCGAGCGCGTGCTCGGCCTGCAGGAGCCCGGCGCGCGCGTTCGCGGCCACCGACATCTCGTGCTCGCGCTCGGCCGTCTTGGCGCCGGCATCGGCCTGGTCGTCGCCCGCTCCGTCGCCCGACGAGCGCAGGAAGCTGTCGAGCTCCTCCTCGGCGATCTTCAGCTCGACGCGGTGCTGCTCGATCTCTTCGAGGAGGACGCCGCGGACCTCCGCGATCTCGTCCTCGCTCCAGGGGCTCTCGTCGTCCTTGACGCGCAGCGTCTCGGCGATCTTCTTCGCGCTGGTGCGCGAGGTTCCGGTCCTGGCCCGCGTGCTCGCGCTCGTCGCGCTCGGGGTGCCGGTCGTGGGGCTCGTCGTCACTGCTGCCTTCTCGGGTCGTGGGGCCGTCTTCGCGGACGGCCGGGTGGTCCTCGCGCTCTGGCGCGCCGGAGTCGTCTTCGTCGTCTTCGTCGTCTTCGGAGTCGTCGTCTTCGGAGTCGTCGTCTTGGTCGTCGCGGTCCTGGTCGTCGCCTTCTTCGTCGCGCCCGTCTCGGGGGTCGCTCTCGGGGCCGGGCTCGTGGCCGTGGCCTTGTTCGCGGCGCTCTTCTTGGCCGTCGTCGCGCTCTTCGTCGCGGACTTCTTCGGGGACGTGGTCGCTGCGTTCTTCGCGGACTTCGTCGTTGCCGACTTCGTCGCAGTCCGCGTCGCGGCGGTCTTCGTCGCGGACTGTCTCGCAGTCTGCGTCGCGGCAGCTTTCGTCGTGGACCGTTTCGCGGTCTTCTTCGGGGCAGGCTTCGTCGTCGACGTCTTCGCGGCGGTCCTGCTCGGGGTCTTGTTCGGGGTCTTGCTGGCGGTCTTGCTTGCGGTCTTGGTCGAGGTCTTGCTAGCGGTCTTGGTCGACAGGCCCCTCGTCGTCCTCGCCGCGCTCTTCTCCGCCGTCGTCGCGCTCTTCGTGCTCTTCGTCGTGGTCGATCTCGCCGTGGACTTCGCAGGGGACTTCGCCGGGGTCTTCGCGGCGGGCCTCGCGGCGGGGTTCGCTGCCGTCCTCGTCGCGGGCGCCGTCGTGGCCTTGGCGGTCTTCCGGGTCTTCGCGGGCGTCGGGGCCGCGGTCGTCTGCGCGGGGGTCTGCCTCGTCGCCTTCGTCGCGGCGGCCCTGGCCGTGCGGCCCACTGCCGACACCGCCCGCTTGGCCGCGGACGTCACCGCCGCCGCCGTCCTCTTCGCCGCCATGGCGTCCACCTCCGTCGCTCGTGCTGTCGACGTTGCAAGTGCGGCTGACAATAAGCCCCGCGCGGGTCCGGCACAAACACGAAACGCTACGGGAGGCAAGAGTCGTCCTGGGCACACAACGCGGGCCGCCCGGGATGGTTCCCGAGCGGCCCGCGTGCGTCTGTCGAGGAGGGTGAGAGCGCGCCTCAGCCCTGGGTGTCACCGGCGCCGGCGTGCGCCGGCTCCTGGACGCTGGCGTCGAGGTCCTGCAGCTGGCTCTCGATGTAGGACTTGAGGTTCGAGCGGTAGTTCTTCTCGAACCCGCGCAGCTCGCTGATCTTGCGGTCGAGCAGCGACTTCTGCTTGTCGAGCTCCTCGAGCAGCTGGGCCTTGCGCTGCTGCGCCTCGGCGACCATGCCCGTCGAGCGCTCGCGCGCCTCGGTCAGCATCTCGTCCCGCTTGGTCGCGGCGTCGGCGAGGATCTGGTCGCGCTGGGAGGTGGCCTCGGCGATCATCTGGTCACGCTGGGCCGCGGCTGCCGCCGCGAGCTGTTCGGCCTGACGCGTGGCCTCCTCGTGACGGGCCTGGCCGGCGTTGACGAGCTCGTCGTGCCTGGCCTGGGCCGTCGCGATGAGCTCGCGGTGACGGTTCTCGGCCTCGGAGATCAGCTCGTTGCGACGCGTCTCACCCGCGGCGACGTGCTCGTCGTGGAGGCGCTGTGCCAACGCGATGACGCCGGCGGCGTCGGTGGTGCCAGCGGGCGCAGCAGCAGCTGCAGCGGCAGCGGGCTGGATGCGGGCGGCGGCCTCGGCGTCGGAGTTCGCGCGGGCGGCACGCTCCTCGGCGGCGCGGGCGTTCTCCTGCGCCTTGGTCATGCGGGCCTCGACCTCGCGGGCGCTCTCCTGGGCCTTGGCCAGCCGGGACTCCGCGTCGGCGACCTTGGTGTTGAGCTCGTTGAGCTTGGCCTGGGCGTCGTTGAGGGCCTTGGAGTCGACGGCCGCCTTCGCGGCAGCCTCGGCGCGTTCGGCCTCGGCCCGTGCGCGCTCGATGCGCTCCTTGGCCTGGCGCTCGGAGTTGTCGGCCTCGGCCTTGGCCTTGGCCGCACGGTCCTGGGCTGCCTTGAAGGCGCGCTCGGCGTCCTGGATCTTGGCGGTGAGGCCGCCGAGCTTGGCGTCGTCACCGGGACGGCCGACGACCGGCATCGCGGCCGTGGCGCCGTCCGCGCGGACCGCCGTCTGGTTCTTCGACGCGCGGCAGTCGTTGAGCTGCTTGAGGTAGTCGTCGCGCTGCTCGATGAGAGAGCGCATCTCGGCCACGATCTCGTCGAGGAAGTCGTCGACGTCCCGCTCCTCGTAGCCCCGGCGGAACTGCGTGGTCTGGAAGTGCTTGTTGAGCACCTGTTCCGGCGTAAGCGCCATGTCTCACCTCGATGCAGACGTAGTGGTTCGGGTCCAAGGTATCTAACGTTCCGGTCACGAACCAAAGCCGTGCCTCGCGGTGCGCGCCGCAGGCCACGGCCCGCCCGCAGCGGCGCGCCGCCGACGGTCCGCTAGAAGTAGCTGGGGACGTTGAGCGCGAGCGAGGTCAGCAGCATCAGGACGAGGAAGCTCAGGTCGAGCCGGACGCCGCCGAGGTTCGGCGACGGGATGACCTTGCGCAGCGCCCGCAGGGGTGGGTCGGTCACCGTGTACACGGCCTCGGCCAGGACGAGCACGACCCCGGTGGGGCGCCAGGACCGCGCCAGCATCTGCACCCAGTCGAGCACGAAGCGGCCGATGAGGGCGATGAAGAAGAGGAAGACGACCACGCCGTAGATCGTCCAGAACGCGTCCATGTCGTCAGTGTCGCCGATGCGCGCGCGTCAGGAGCCGGCGGGGTGCTGTGTGGTCACTGTGCGTCGCCGGCCGGCAGGCTCGCGTCAGCTCTGGTTGAAGAACCCGCGCGTCGACGGGGACGGCGCCTCGGGCTCGTCGGCCGAGATCTCGACGTGGGCCGGCGACAGGAGGAAGACCTTCGACGTGACCCGTTCGATGGTGCCGTGCAGGCCGAAGACGAGACCGGCCGCGAAGTCGACGAGGCGCTTGGCGTCGGCGTCGTCCATGTCCGACAGGTTCATGATGACCGGGACCTGGTCGCGGAACCACTCGCCGATGTTCTTGGCCTCGTTGTACGTGCGCGGGTGGATCGTCGTGATGCGGTTGAGTCCGCCGACCTCGGGCTCACGCACGACCGCGGCGACGGGACGACGCGTCGGCAGCTGCGTGACGGCCGCGGTGTGCTCGGGCTCGTCGTCGTAGCGCTCGGGCTCGTCGTACGCCTCGTAGTCGTCGTAGCGCTCGTGACGCTGGTCCTCCTCGCTCAGTCCGAGGTACACCATCGTCTTGCGCAGTGCCCCTGCCATGGTCGGCTCCCAACGTTCGGATCGTGCTGAATCGCTCCCGACGTTACAGAAGTGACGGGCGTGAACCGAGGATTGCCGTGCCGACACGCAGGTGTGTCGCGCCGTGGCGCACGGCCGCCTCGAGGTCGCCGCTCATGCCGGCCGAGACCCACGTGGCGTCGGGATGCTTCTGCCGCAGCCGGCGGGACAGCTCGTGCACCGTGGCGAACGACGCGTCGGGGTCGGTTCCGAGGGGAGCGACGGCCATGAGCCCGCGCAGCCGCAGCGCAGCCTGCGCCTCGACCGCCGCGGCGAGCTCGTCGAGGGTCTCGGGAAGGGCTCCGCCGCGGGACGTGTCTCCGTCGAGGCTGACCTGCAGGAGGACGTCGAGCGCGTGGTCGGGGCGCCCGACCCGGTGGGCGCCCTTGGCGAGGCCGTCGACGAGCTTGGTCCGGTCGAGGCTCTGGACGACGTCGGCGTACTGCGCCACGTGGGCTGCCTTGTTCCCCTGCAGCCGCCCGATGAAGTGCAGCACCGCGGCGTCCTCGCCGCGCCCCCATCGCCCCCTGCCACCTGACTGCTCCTCGAGCACGTGGCGCACCTGCTCGTACTTCTCGGCGGCCTCCTGGTCGCGGTTCTCGCCGAAGTGCCGGACTCCGAGGCCGTGCAGGAGCAGCACGTCGGAGGCCGGGAAGAACTTCGTCACCACGACGAGGGTCACCTCGCCGGGGTCGCGACCGGCATCGGCACAGGCCCGCTCGATCCGTGCCTCGACCGCCTCGAGGGCCGCCCGCAGCTGGTCGCGCCGCGCCGCCTCTCCCTCCGCGCGCACGGCCGAGGCGCTCATGCCGTCGCCCTGCGACGCACGACGACACCGGCGAACCGGCCCGTCGTGCCGTCGCGGCGGTAGGAGTAGAGGTTGCGGTCCTCGCGGGTGCAGCCGGGCACCCAGGCGACCGGGACGCCGGCATCGGCCAGCTGCTCGACGACGCCGGCGGCGACGTCGACGGCCGGAGTGCCCTGCCACGACCGGGCGGCGGCCGCAGGGGTGACGGCAGCGGCCGCGCGGGCCATCTCGGCGGGAACCTCGTAGCACCGACCGCACACCGAGGGGCCGACGGTGGCGCGCACCGAGCGGGCGCCGAGGTCGCGCATCGCCGCGACGGCGCGGGGCACGATGCCCGACACCATGCCGGGCCGGCCCGCGTGGACGGCCCCGACGACGCCGGCAGCGGCGTCGTGCAGCAGCAGCGGCACGCAGTCGGCCACGAGCACCGCGAGCGCGAGCCCCGGCGCACGCGTGACGATCCCGTCGACGGCCGGCGGTTCGCCCGTCCACGGGCCGTCGACCTCGACGACCTCCGTGCCGTGCACCTGGCTCATGAACAGGAGGCGCTCGCGCGCCACCCCGACCTCACCGGCCAGGGCCGCGCGGTTGGACTCCACGGTGTCGGGGTCGTCGCCCACGTGGCCCCCGAGGTTCAGCCCGGTGAACGGCTCCCGTCCGGTCCCCGCCGAGCGTCCGGTGAAGCCGAGGTCGACGCGGTCGGGGACGGACCCGCCGGCGGGGTCGTCGGCCGAGGGTCCGGAACGCCAGAAGAACACGGGGCCAACCTACCGTCGCGCCCGGAGCGACCGACGGGAGGCGCCGCGTGGGGCGCCTCCCGTCGGGGTGGTCCGGTGTTCGGGCGAGGCCCGGGGGCCTTACTTGAGGAAGTCGGGCACGTCGAGGTCGTCGCTGTCCTCGAAGGTCACCTGACGCGGCGGCTGGCTCGAGCGCGGGGCGACCGGCTGCTGCTGGTGCTGCGGCACCTGGTGCGACGGGGCCTGGTGCTGCGGCGCCTGGTGCTGGACGGGGGCCTGCTGCTGGGTCGGCAGCTGCTGGGGCACCGCCGCCTGGTGCGGGGCGGGCTGGTGCGCCTGCTGGCCGACGACCGGCTGCGCGGCCGGGACGCCGTTGCTGTGCGGGGCCGCGGGCTGCGCCGGAGCCGGGCGGTGCTCGGGCTGGGCCTGGTGGTTGGGCTGGTGCGACGAGGCCGGTGCGGACGAGCGGCCCATGACCTGGCCGAGGGCGCGGTCGTCGTGGCGCTGGCTCGGGCCGCCACCGTCGAACCCGGCGGCGATGACCGTGACGCGGACCTCGTCGCCGAGGGCGTCGTCGATGACGGCGCCGAAGATGATGTTGGCCTCGGGGTGCGCGGCCTCCTGCACGAGGCGCGCGGCCTCGTTGATCTCGAAGAGGCCGAGGTCGGAGCCACCCTGGATCGACAGGAGGACGCCGTGCGCGCCGTCGATGGAGGCCTCGAGGAGCGGGCTGCTGATGGCCAGCTCGGCGGCCTGGACGGCACGGTCCTCGCCGCGCGCGGAGCCGATGCCCATGAGCGCCGAGCCGGCGCCCTGCATGACCGACTTGACGTCGGCGAAGTCGAGGTTGATCAGGCCCGGGGTCGTGATGAGGTCGGTGATGCCCTGGACACCCGACAGCAGCACCTGGTCCGCCGACCGGAAGGCGTCCATCATCGAGACGTTGCGGTCGCTGATCGACAGCAGGCGGTCGTTGGGGATGACGATCAGGGTGTCGACCTCCTCGCGGAGGCTGCCGATGCCGGACTCGGCCTGGTTGGCGCGTCGTCGGCCCTCGAAGGTGAACGGGCGCGTCACGACGCCGATCGTCAGGGCGCCGAGGCCGCGGGCGATCCGGGCCACGACCGGCGCGCCGCCGGTGCCGGTGCCCCCGCCCTCACCCGCCGTGACGAAGACCATGTCGGCCCCCTTGAGGACCTCCTCGATCTCCTCGGCGTGGTCCTCGGCGGCCTTCTTGCCCACCTCGGGGTCGGCGCCGGCACCGAGGCCGCGGGTCAGCTCGCGGCCGACGTCGAGCTTGACGTCGGCGTCGCTCATCAGCAGCGCCTGCGCGTCGGTGTTGATGGCGATGAACTCGACGCCCTTGAGACCCACCTCGATCATCCGGTTGATGGCATTGACGCCGCCGCCGCCGATGCCGACGACCTTGATGACGGCCAGGTAGTTCTGCGGTGCTGCTGCCACGGGAGTGGGCCTTCCTGAGTGGTGGTGCCGGTGCTGCATGGTTCGGGTGAGATGCGCCTGGCGCGAGGGTTCGGACCTCAACCTTAAAGGTCGACCTAAAGGTTACAGTTTGGTCACGAACCAGTGCCCCGACGGTATGCCGTGACCCGAGGCCGATCAACCCGACTCGCGGCGTGTCGCCAGGGCGATTGGGCCTTTTGCGACGGCATCTGCACAGCAGTCACACCGGCACCATCAACCTCGCTGGACCCCGCCGGCACCAAGCAGCGTCCCCACTGTGCCACGGCACCGGCGGCTCGACGCGGGAGGGTCACCCGGGTCACGGGTCAGCGCGTCACGGGCGAGTCGGGCACGCTGACGTCGATGGTGCTGCCGGGCTGGCCGAGGAGCACCGCGACGAGCCGGGCCTTGCGCTCACCGTCCCCCGGACCGCCCCACACGACGGTCTTGCGCTTCGACGTCGACGTGACGGTGAAGCTGACCTGGTCGGCGGCCGAGACCGTCACTCCCGAGACGTCGCCCCGTACCGACGCCGGCAGCGACGTGAGGGCCTGCAGGGCGGCAGCGACGCCGGCCTTCGTCACGGTGTCGGTGCTCGAGCGCACGAGGGGCACACCGTCGGGGGCTGCGTCGACGGTCCGGAAGGCGAATCCGGTGGCGTCGACGAGGTCGACGCTGCCCTCGGGGGTGCGCACGGCGAGGACGGCCCGCCGCGGTGTGACCGCGACGACGACGGTGTGCGGCAGGCTGCGCGAGACGGACACGTCGTCCCACGCCTTGGCCGCGACGAGGCGCTGCTCGGCCGCCCCGGTGTCGACCCGCAGCAGCGGACCCCCGAGGGGCACGGCCGCGACTCGGCGGACGTCGGTGGCGGCCGCTCCCGTGACCCCCCGGACCTCCACCCGCGTGGCCGTCAGGAGCCCGCTGAACCAGCCGACCCACGCGAGGAGCCCGAGCACGAGCAGCAGGCCGACGCCGACGGCGGCGAGCAGACGCGGGCGACGCCGCGCCGCTGCGGCCCGCCGCTCGAAGCGGGCGCGCGAGGAGGACAGCCCGCGCCCGGCGAGCTGACGTCCCGGCGACCGATCGAGCATCAGGCCTCTCCCCCACCCAGGGCGAGCAGCACCTCGGGTCCGATCATCGTCACGTCACCGGCCCCGACGGTGAGGACGAGGTCGCCCGGACGGGCCCGGGCGGCGACGTGGCGGGCCACCTCCGACCACGAGGGCACGTAGTGGACCTCGGCCTCCGGGCGGGCCGCGAGGACCGCGTCGGCGACCAGCTGCCCCGTGACGCCCGGCAGCGGGTCCTCCCGGGCGGCGTAGACGTCCATGACGACGACGACGTCGGCGGGCGCGAGCCCGGCGCCGAGCTCGGTGGCGAAGTCGCGGGTGCGGCTGTACAGGTGCGGCTGGAAGACGACGACGAGGCGACCGGCGCCCTCGACGAGGCGTGCGGCCGTCTCGACGACGGCAGTGACCTTGCCGGCGTTGTGCGCGTAGTCGTCGACGACGACGACGCCGCCGGCCTCGCCCTTGGGCTCGAAGCGTCGTCGGGTCCCGGTGAAGCCGGCCAGGCCGTCGAGGACGGCACCGGGGTCCAGGGCCAGGCCGTGGACCGCCGCCGCGTACGCCGCCGCCGCGTTGAGGGCGTTGTGCCGCCCGGGGACGGCGAGGGTCATGGTGCGCTCGGGGCCGGCGTCCGCGACGATCACCGACGCGGTGAGGCCGTCCTGCCGGTGGTCGCGCAGGACGACGTCGGCCCCGTTCGAGAAGCCGTACGTGACGACGCGGGTGCCGGCGGCACGGGCGCGCCCGGCCAGCGCGGCCGAGCCGGCATCGTCCAGGCAGGTGACGAGCAGGCCGCCCGGCGCGATGGTCGCCACGAACGCGTCGTACGCGGCCTGGACGACCTCGAAGCTGTCGTAGAAGTCGAGGTGGTCGGGCTGCACGTTGGTCACGACCGCGATCTCGGGGTGGTAGACGACGAACGAGCCGTCGCTCTCGTCGGCCTCGACGACGAAGACGTCGTCGCGGCCGTCGTGGGCGTTCGTGCCGTGCTTGGCCAGCTCGCCGCCCACGGCGAAGGACGGGTCGAGGCCGCAGCCCTGCAGGGCGACCGTGAGCATCGAGGTCGTCGTCGTCTTGCCGTTGGCCCCGGCGACCGCCACGGGACGCCGCCCGTGCATGAGGGAGGCCAGGCCCTGCGCCCGGTGCAGGACCGGCAGGCCCCGCTCGCGCGCCGCGACGAGCTCGACGTTGTCCTCACGGATCGAGCTGCTCATGACGACGGCGTCGGCGCGCTCCTGGTGCGCGGCGTCGAACCCGACCCAGACGTGCGCGCCCTCGCTCTCGAGCGCCTTGAGCACCGGGACGTCCTTGGCGTCGCTGCCGGTGACGGGGACGCCACGGGCGAGCATGATGCGGGCCACGCCCGACATCCCGGCCCCGCCGATGGCGAGGAAGTGGACGCGGCCGAGGTCGGCGGCATCGGGCACCTCCGCGCCGAAGTCGAAGCGGGCGGCGGCGAACGGCTCGGCCACGGTCGGCGTCCGGCGCCCGGCCGGCCTGCCGGTCACGCGGGCACCCCCGCCCGCGCCGCGGCGTCGTCGACCATGTCGGCGAGCCGTTCGTCGGCGGCACGCTCCCCGAGCGTCGCGGCCGCCGCGGCCATCCGCTCGAGGCGGGGCCGGTCGGTGGCGAGCGCGACGAGCTCCGAGCCGACCCACGCCGCGGTGAGGTCGGCGTCGTCGACGAGCAGGCCGCCTCCTGCTGCGACGACGTCGGCCGCGTTGAGCCGCTGCTCCCCGTTGCCGATGGGCAGCGGGACGTAGACGGCGGGCAGGCCGACGGCGGTCAGCTCGCAGACGGTGTTGGCCCCCGCGCGAGCGACGACGAGGTCGGCGGCGGCGTAGGCCAGCTCCATGCGGTCGGCGTACGGCACGACGACGTACGGCGCGCCCCCGTCGGGCACCGCGACGTCGAACTCCTTGCCGAGCCCGGTGATGTGCAGCACCTGGACGCCGGCGGAGCTCAGCCGCCGGACGTTCTCCCGGAAGGCGTCGTTGAGCCGCTGGGCCCCGAGCGAGCCGCCGGTGACGAGGACGGTCGGGGCCGACGCGTCGAGCCCGAACCCGGCGAGGGCCTCGCCGCGGCTCGCGGCCCGGTCGAGGGTGGAGACGGCGCGACGCAGCGGCATGCCGATCCGGGTTGCGTGGGGCAGCGAGGTGACGGCGAACGTCGTGGCGACGTGGGCGGCGAAGCGTGCCCCGAGCCGGTTGGCCAGCCCGGCCCGGGCGTTCTGCTCGTGGATGACGACGGGGACGCCGCGGCGCCGGGCGGCCAGGTAGGCCGGGGTGCTGACGTACCCGCCGAACCCGACGACGACCCGCGCGCCGGTGTCGTCGATGGCCGCTCCCGCGGCGTCGACGGCAGCCTTGAGCCGGCGGGGCAGCCACAGGAGGTCACCGCTCGGCCGGCGCGGCAGCGGCACCTTCGGCACGACCCGAAGGTCGAGCCCGTGCGCCGGCACGAGGCGCGCCTCGAGTCCCTCGGTGGTGCCGAGGGCCGTGACGCGCACGTCGGGGTGCCGGCGCCGGAGGGCGTCGGCCAGGGAGAGCAGGGGCGACACGTGGCCGGCCGACCCCCCACCGGCGAGCAGGACGGAGGTGGGCGAGGACAGGTGGATCACCGACTTCTGCGAGAGGACAGGGCGCGGGTGCGCGAGGGCAGCACCGCGAGCGACCGCCTGATCATCCCGCGTCGGGACTCGAGCAGCGCACGGCACCCCGGTTCGTTGCGGGCGAAGGACAGCAGGATGCCGAGGGCGAGGAGGGTCGTGACGAGGGACGAGCCGCCTGCCGAGACGAGTGGCAGCGGCACGCCGATGACCGGGAAGAGGCCGATGACGGCACCGATGTTGATGATCGCCTGCCCGATGAGCCAGGCCATGATGCCCGAGCCGGCGACCCGCACGAAGCGGTCCTGGGTGCGGCTCACGAGGCGGAAGCACGCCCAGGCGAGGATGCCGAACAGGAGCAGGATCATCAGCGTGCCCGGCAGGCCGAGCTCCTCGCCGATGATGGCGAAGATGAAGTCGTTGTGGGCCTCGGACAGCCAGGCCCACTTCTCCTTCGAGGCGCCGAGGCCGACGCCCCACCAGCCGCCGTCGGCGAGGGCGTACATGCCGTGGACCGCCTGGCCGCACCAGCCGTCGGGGTTGGTGTTGCACGCCGGGTCGAGGAAGTCGGTGATGCGCTTGACGCGGTTGCCGCTCGTCGCGACGAGCGCCGCGACACCGGCCGCCCCGAGCACGCCGCCGACGACGAAGACCCGCAGTGGGGCCCCGGCGACCGCGAGGACCGCGGCGATGACGACGAGGAACACCATGGCGGTGCCGAGGTCGTGGCCGGCGAGGACGAGCGCCAGCACGACCGCGCTGATGGGCACGAGGAAGGGCAGCACGACGTGCAGGACGCTCGACATCCGCGCGGACTTGTTGGCGTAGATGGCGGCGCCGGCGAGGACGAGCCCGACCTTGGCCAGCTCGGAGGGCTGGAACTGCACCGGGCCGAGGGCGAGCCAGTTCTGGTTGCCGTTGACCGAGACGCCGAGCGGGATGACCGCGGCGAGGAGGAGGACGGACACGACGAGCGAGGGCATCGCGAGGCGCTTCCAGCGCTTGACGTCGAACCGGCTCGCCACGGCGGCCGCGACCCCGCCGAGGACGGCGAACAGCAGCTGGCGGGCGAAGACGGTGTAGGAGGCCTTGTCGGCCAGCAGCTGCTCGACGCTTGAGGCGCTGAAGACCATGATGAGGCCGATGACGACGAGGGTCGTCGTGGCCCCGAGGATGAGGTAGTAGGTCGT
This sequence comes from Monashia sp. HAY1-2A, assembly GCF_056755315.1. Lineage (NCBI taxonomy): Bacteria > Bacillati > Actinomycetota > Actinomycetes > Micrococcales > Intrasporangiaceae > Intrasporangium > Monashia sp. HAY1-2A. The sequence goes on along the minus strand of NZ_JBNDHY010000003.1, from coordinate 44,323 downwards.
TAGGGGCGACTCCAGCTTGGCGATGATCGGCAGCGACCGGGTGCCCCCGGACCGCCCCGCCTCCTCGGCGTGCGCCTCGGCGCGCGCCCGGGCTCGCTCCTTGGCGGCCTGCGCCGCCTGGGCCCGCTGCGCCGCCGACCCCTTGGCGGCCGCACCCTTCGACCGGGACGAGGTCGTCGTGCTCACCCCGTGCTCACCCCCGCACTCACGCGTCGCCCCCGCTCCCCCTGGCGTGCCGGCGGACCGCCTCCTCGAAGGCGTCGCCGCGCGCACCGTAGTTCGTGAACATGTCCATGGACGCCGCCGCCGGGGCGAGCAGCACGACGTCGCCCGGCTGGGCGAGGCGTGCGGCGTGCGTCACGACGCGGTCCATGACCCCAGTGTCCGTGTCGGCGACGTCGACGACGGGGACATCCGGCGCGTGTCGGGAAAGGGCCTGGGCGATCTGGTCCCGGTCGGCTCCGATGAGCACCACCCCGCGCAGCCGCGAGGCGACGTCCTCCACGAGCGCGTCGACGTCGGCGCCCTTCAGCAGCCCACCGGCCACCCACACGACGGAGTCGAACGAGCGCAGGGCCGCCGCGGCCGCGTGCGGGTTGGTGGCCTTGGAGTCGTTGACGAACCGGACGCCGCGGACGGTGGCGACCTCGGCGATCCGGTGCCGGTCGGGCCGGAAGCCGCGCAGCCCGTCACGCACCGCGATCGGGCCGACGCCGTAGGCCCGCGCCAGGGCGGCCGCCGCGAGGGCGTTGGCGACGTAGTGCGGCGGCGGGGGCGGGCCGTCGCCCTGGAGGTCGGCGAGCGTGCACAGCTCGGCCGCCGAGCGCTGCCGCTGCTCGACGAAGGCACGGTCGGCGAGGACGTCCTCGACGACGCCGACCATCGACGGGGCCGGGATGCCCAGGGTGAAGCCCACGGCGCGACAGCCCTCGACGACGTCGGCCTCCATGACGAGCTGCTCGGTCTGGATGTCGGCGACGTTGTAGACGCAGGCCAGGTGTGTGTTCTCGTAGATGCGGCCCTTGGCCCGCAGGTACTCGGCGTAGCCGCCGTGCCAGTCGATGTGGTCGGGCGCCACGTTGAGCACCGCCGACGCGACGGCGGACACCGACCGCTGCCAGTGCAGCTGGAAGCTCGACAGCTCGACGGCGAGGACGTCGTAGGGCTCGGGGTGCAGGACCGCCTCGAGCAGCGGGGTGCCGATGTTGCCGGCGGCCGCGGCGCGCAGGCCGGCGTGCTGCAGGATCGAGGCGAGCATCTGGACCGTCGTCGTCTTGCCGTTGGTGCCGGTGACGGTGAGCCACGGCGCGGCGCCCTCGGCAGGCCGCATCCGCCAGGCGAGCTCGACCTCGCCCCACACCGGTATCCCGGCCGTGGCCGCGGCCAGCATGAGCGGGTCGTGCGGGGGCACGCCGGGCGAGGTGACGACGAGCTCGGTGCCCTCCGGCGGGGTCACGACGTGCTCGGGACCGAGGCGCACGTCGACGCCGAGGATCTCCAGGATCGTGGCCCGCTCGCGGATGGCGTCGGTGGCGTCGCGGGACACGGCGGTCACCCGGGCCCCGCGCTCGGCCAGCACGTCGGCGGCGGCGAAGCCGGACACGCCGAGGCCGACGACGAGGACCTCGATGCCGCTCCAGTCGGCGTCGCGGTGGGTCAGGCCCTCACGGGGCTCGTAGGTCGGGTCGAACGTCATTGGGAACCCACCACCCACTCGGCGTAGAAGAAGCCCAGCCCGAACGCGACGAAGAGGCCGGCGACGATCCAGAACCGGACGACGACGGTCACCTCGTTCCACCCGACCATCTCGAAGTGGTGGTGCAACGGCGCCATCCGCAGCACCCGTCTGCCCGTCAGCTTGAAGGAGGCCACCTGGGCCACGACCGAGAGGGTCTCGAGGACGAACATGCCGCCGAGGATGATGAGGAGCAGCTCGGTGCGGGTCGTGATGGCCAGGCCCGCGAGGGCTCCGCCCAGGGCGAGGGACCCGGTGTCGCCCATGAAGATCTTCGCCGGCGTCGCGTTCCACCAGAGGAACCCGAAGCAGGCGCCCATCCCGGCCGCCGCGACGAGCGCGAGGTCGTGGGAGTCGCGGACCTCGTAGCACTTGATGCCCGGGTTGGTCTGGCAGTTCTGGTTGAAGGTCCAGATGCTGATGAGGACGTAGGCGCCGAAGACCATCGTCGAGACGCCGGTGGCCAGGCCGTCGAGGCCGTCCGTCAGGTTCACGCCGTTGGAGGCGCCCGCGATCATGACGTTGGCGAAGACGACGAACAGGATGACCCCGACCACCGAGCTGCCGGCCAGCGCGAGGCTGATGTTCGTCTCGCGCACGAAGGAGACGAGCAGCGACGCGGGGGTGCGGTACTGGTCGTTCGGGAACTGCACCGCGAGCACGGCGAAGACGACGCCGACGAGCGTCTGGCCGAACAGCTTCTGCTTCGAGCGCAGCCCGAGGCTGCGCTGCTTGCTGATCTTGATGAAGTCGTCGAGGAACCCGACGAACCCGAGGCCGCCCATGAGGAACAGGACGAGCAGTCCGCTCGCCGTGGGCGGGTTGAGGGTGAGCAGGTGGGCGAAGAGGTAGGCGCCGAAGGTCGCGGCGATGATGACGGCCCCGCCCATCGTCGGGGTCCCACGCTTGGTGTGGTGCGAGGTCGGGCCGTCGTCGCGGATGAACTGGCCGTAGCCGCGCTTGACGAGGAACTTGATGAACAACGGGGTGCCGAACAGCGAGATGAGCAGCGAGATGGACGCCGCGAGGAGGACGCCCTTCACCGCGCGGCTCCCTGGACCGCCGCCGCCGCCGACGTCGACGCCGTCGGGCCGGCCGGCAGGGGGATGCCGGCGAGCCGGTCGCCGAGCCAGCGCAGGCCGCTGTCACGGCTGGACTTGAGCAGGACGACGTCACCGGGCCGCAGCCGCTCGACGAGCAGGTCGTGCGCCGCGTCGGCGTCGGGCACCCACGCGGCGCCGGGGAACGCGTCGGCGATGGGCCGCGCGCCCTCCCCCACGACGACGAGCTCGTCGATGCCGCGCGCGGCCGCGTGCTCACCGACGCCCCGGTGCTCGGCGGCACTGCCGGCACCGAGCTCGAGCATGCCGCCGAGCACCGCCCAGCGGCGGCCGGGCGCGGCCATCGCGGCGAGGGCGTCGAGGGCGGCGCGCATCGAGTCGGGGTTGGCGTTGTAGGCGTCGTTGACGACGACGACGCCGTCGGGGCGCTCGGTGATCTCCATGCGCCAGCGGCTCACGGCCTCGGCGGCGCACAGGCCGGCTACCACCTGGTCGAGGGTCAGGCCGAGCTCGAGGGCGGCCGCGGCCACGGACAGCGAGTTGCCGACGTGGTGGGCGCCGCTCTGGCGCAGCGAGACCCGTGCGGAGCCCTGCGCCGTGACGAGGGTGTACGAGGGCCGTCCGCGGTCGTCGAGGACGACGTCCTCGGCGCGCACGTCGGCGTCGGGGGCGAGGCCCACGAGCACCACGCGCGAGTCGAGCCCGTGGGCCATCGCGCGCACGAGGGGGTCGTCGGCGTTGAGGACGCTGACACCCTCGGCCGGCACGGCGCGCGGCAGCTCCGACTTGGCGAGGGCGATGTTCTCCTTCGAGCCGAACTCGCCGACGTGGGCCGTGCCGACGTTGAGGACGATGGCGACCTGCGGCGGCGCGATGCCGGTCAGGTACGCGATGTGCCCGACGCCCCGGGCCCCCATCTCGGCGACGAGGAAGCGCGTCGTCGGGGTGACCCGGCAGACCGTGAGCGGTACCCCGATCTCGCCGTTGAGCGAGTTGACCGGCGCGACGGTCTCGGCGACGGTCGACAGGACCGAGGCGAGCAGGTCCTTGGCGCTCGTCTTGCCCGACGAGCCGGTGATGCCGACGACGCGCAGCTCCGGGGCGCGGTCGACGACGCCGCGGGCCACACGGCCGAAGGCGGTCTGGACGTCGTCGACGACGACGCAGGGCACGCCGTCGACGACGCGCGAGGTGAGCGCGGCGACGGCACCTGCGGCGAGGGCCGCGCCGACGTAGGCATGCCCGTCGGCGTGCTCGCCGACGCGGGCGACGTAGAGGCTGCCGGGGGCGCACTCGCGCGAGTCGGTGCTCACGGGGCCGTCGACGACGACGGTCTCGGGCGCATCGGTGCCGTGGACGGTGCCACCGGTGAGGTCGCGGACCTCGGCCAGGGTCAGGGCGATCACGCGGTCACCCCCGGCCTCGTCGTCGGACGGGTCGTCGTCGGACGCGTCGAGGTGACGGCGGCGAGGGCGGCGCGGACGGCGTCGCGGTCGTCGAACGGGTGCTTCACTCCGTGGATCTCCTGACCCTTCTCGTGTCCCTTGCCGAGCACGACGACGGTGTCGACGTCCTCGGCCTGCTCCCCCGACCCGACCACCGCGAGCGCGACGGCCTCGGCGACGGCGCTGGCACGCGCGCCACCGTCGATGATCTCGGACGCCGTGGCGTCACCGGACGCCACCTGCGCCCTGGCTCCCTCGACGACGGCCGCGCGGATCGTCGCGGGGTCCTCGCTGCGAGGGTTGTCGTCGGCGACGACGACGACGTCGGCGCGACGGGCGGCGGCGGCGCCCATGGCCGGCCGCTTGCCGCTGTCGCGGTCACCACCGGCCCCGAGCACGACGATGAGACGGCCCCGAGTGCTCGGCCGCAGCGCCGCGAGGGCTGCGTCCACGGCGTCGGGCGTGTGGGCGAAGTCGACGACGCAGCGTGGCGTGCCGTCGCCACCGGGGGCCACGACCTCCATGCGGCCCGGCACGACGGGGGGCACGGCCATCGCCGCCTCGACGTCGGCGTCGGACAGGCCGACGGCGAGCAGGGCGAGCGCCGCCAGGGCGGTGTTCGCGACGTTGAAGTGTCCGGGCAGGTGCGACACCAGGGCGATGCCGCGTCCGGAGGCGTGCTCGCGCAGCGTGAAGGCGCCGCCCTCGGCCTCCTCGACGCCCCAGTCGGCCCTGACGACCTCGGTGGTCGACAGGGTCGTCACCGGGACGCCGGCCTCGCGGGCCAGGCGCACACCCCAGGCGTCGTCGACGCAGACGACACCGGACCGCGAGCGCCGCGGGGTGAACAGGGACGCCTTGGCGGCGAAGTAGGCCTCCATCGACGGGTGGAAGTCGAGGTGGTCCTGCGAGAGGTTGGTGAAGAGCGCGACGTCGTAGACGACACCGTCGACCCGGTGCAGGGCGAGCGCGTGGCTCGACACCTCCATGACGCAGGCGTCGACGCCACGCTCGCGCATGACGGCGAGCAGCGCGTGCAGGTCGGTGGCCTCGGGCGTCGTGCGCACGGAGTCGACGTGGTCGTCACCGATGCGCGTCTCGACGGTGCCGATGAGGCCGGTGCGCGAGCCGTGCGCGCGCAGGGCCGACTCGACGAGGTAGGCGGTCGTCGTCTTGCCGTTCGTACCGGTGATGCCGATCATCGTCAGCGCCGCCGAGGGGTGCCCGTACACGGTGGCCGCGACGTCCCCGAGGACCGCACGCGGGTCCCCCGAGACGAGCACCGGGACCGCCGGCAGGCCGGCCTGCGCCACGGCGGCCTCGACGAGCCCGCGCCCCTCGGCGTCCGTGAGGACCGCGAGGGCGCCCGCAGCCACGGCGTCGGCGGCGAAGCGGGCACCGTGGACGTTGAACCCCGGCAGGGCCGCGTAGAGGTCTCCCGGCAGGACGCTGCGGCTGTCCAGCGTCACGCCCGTCACGACGACCGAAGCAGCGTCGGAAGCGGCGTCGGATGCGGCGTCGGATGCGGCCTCGGAAGCGGCGTCGGCGGCGCCCGTCCGGCTCGTCAGGTCGCCGAGGGCGCCGAGCACACGCAGTGGCACGCCCGACGTGGCGGGTCGAACGGTGGAAGGTGACACGTCATCCCAACTTACAGGCCATCCCGCTGGGCCCGCGCATTGCTGATGACCGTGGGGTCGCTCGCGGACAGCGGCTTGTCGGCCCACACGTGGTAGTCCAGGTTCGACTTCGGGCTCGGTGGCGCACCGGTCCGCTCGAGGATGTAGGTCATGATCTGGTTGAAGACCGGCCCGGCGAGCATGCCACCGAACATGCCGGCCGACGGCTTCTGGATGAACACGGCGACGACGTACTTGGGCGCCTCCGCCGGGGCGTAGCCGATGAAGGAGGCCGTGAAGCCGTTGTACCGGCCGAGCTTCTCGTCGTACCGGTCGGCGGTGCCGGTCTTGCCCGCGACCCGGTAGCCCTTGATGCGGGCTGCGCTCGCGGTGCCGTTCTGCCCGGTCACCTCCTCCATCATCCGCGACAGCTTGACCGCGGTGTCCTGCGTGACGACGCGGCGCGGTGTCGTCGGGGCGGACGGGATGAAGGTGCCGCTGTCGTTGTAGACCCCTTCGACGAGGGACGGGGGCACACGGACGCCCTTGTTGGCGATGGTCTGGAAGACACCGGCCTGCTGGATCGCGGTGACCGCGTAGCCCTGGCCGAACAGGATCGTGTAGCGACGGCTCGAGACCCAGTCCTTGGCTCCGGCGAGCAGGCCCGCCGACTCGCCCGGGAACCCGACCGGCGTCTTCTGGCCGACGCCGAACTTGCGGTAGTAGGCCTCCATGACGGCCGGCGGGACCCGCTCACCGATGAGCATCGTCCCCATGTTCGAGGACTTGGCGAGCACGCCGGTGGCCGTCATGTTCTCGACCCCGTGGGGTTCGTTGTCCTTGAACCGGACCCCGGCGCGGGGCAGGCGCTCGGGCACGATGACGCCGGTGTCGGGTGTGATGACACCCTCCTCGAGTGCGGCGGCCATCGTCATGAGCTTGCCGGTGGAGCCGGGCTCGAAGGCGACGTTGAAGGCCTGGTTCTCGAGGTTGGACGCCTTGGCGTCGGCGAGGTCGTTGGGGTCGAACGTCGGGTAGCTGGCGGCCGCGCGGACCTTGCCGGTGGCGACCTCCAGGACGACGGCGGTCCCCGACTCGGCGCCGACCGCGGTCACCTGCTTGGCCAGGGCGTTCTGGGCGTACCACTGCAGGTCCGCGTCGATCGTGAGCCTGACGTTGCGGCCGTTGACGACCGGGGTGTCGGTGCGCTGCGAGCCCGGGATGATGTAGCCGTCCCGGGCCCGCTCGGCCACCGACCGGCCCGGCGTGCCCGCAAGCGTCCGGTCGAGCATCTGCTCGACGCCACCGGCACCGGTCTGGTCCGAGGGCAGGACGTAGCCGACGAGCTGGCCGAGGGCCATCGAGGTGGGGTAGACGCGCTGGGCCGTGCGCTCCCCGGTGATGCCCGGGACGCCGAGGGCCCGGATCTCCCGGTACACGGCAGGGTTGACGTTGCGCGCGAGGACGACGTAGCGGGTCCGCTCCCGCGTCAGCAGCGGCGTGAGGTCGGCGGTGCTGCGTTGCAGGAGTGGCGCCAGGACCTCGGCGGCCTTCGCGACGCCGTCGGCGGTGCAGTCACCGGCGACCTTGACGAAACAGCCGATGATGGTGGGGTCGGCGGCGATGGTGTAGCGGTCGACGGACTGCGCCAGCACCTGGCCCTTGGTGTCGAGGATCTCGCCGCGCATGGCCGGGGTCGTCTGCGTGACGAGGCGCTTGCTGAGCGCCGCCGTCTGGGTGGCCGAGGCGTCGAACGCCTGGATCCGCAACAGCTGCCCCGCGAAGATCGTGAAGACGAAGAGCGTGGCGACGAACATGACCCGCGCACGGCGGCGCGGGTTGACCTTCGAGATGCGCAGCGGGCGACGGGGCCTGCTCCGGCGGGCCGCCGGGGCGCGACGCGGCGCCGCTCCCCGTCCGGTGCCGGTCGGGTTCGGACGCCCGGTCGGGCGCCCACGTCCGGTCGGACGTTCGGTCGGACGTTCGGTCGGACGCGGCGACGTCGTGGCGGCCTTGGGGCCGGACGTGGTGCGGGCGCCGGCCGAGCGCCCGGGCCGCGGGGTAGCCGCCCTCTGGGTACCCCCGCTCGGGGTACCCGCACGCGGGGCCCCGGCGCGGGCTGCCCCCGCGCCGGGAGCACCCTGGCGGGGGGCCTGCCGGCTCGGCGTCCGGGACGGTGCGGCCCCGCGGCCGGTGCGCCGAGGGTCACCACCTCGGGTCTGCGTCACGGGGTCACCTCGTGGTCGTGGGGGCCGTGCCCTGGCTCGGCTGCTGCGTCGTGCCCAGTGTGGGCTCAGAGGTCGCCGACTGCGTCGCATCCGGCGTCGTCGGCGTGGCGGCACCCGACGCCCCGGTCACACCCGTTGCGTTGGCGCCGGCGGCCGCCTTCGCCGCGGCCTCCTCGGCGGTGGCGACCTTGGTCGCCTTCGCGAGGACGCTGCGGACCTTCTTGGTCACCGTCGGCGGCGTCGGGCTCGTGACGATCGGGAAGGCGTTCTGCTTCGTCGCCGGCTCGGGGTTCCCGCTCACGGTCCCGGTCCGCAGGTCGACGTAGCCGCGCGTGTTCATCCGCACCATGCCCAGCGCGGACGCGCTGCGGGCGAGCGCACCGGTCGCCGAGGCGGCGTCGATCTGCTCGTGCAGGTTGCTCGCGGTGTCGTCGAGGCGCGCGGACTCGCGCTGGAGGTCACCGAGCGCGAGCGAGCCCTGGGCCAGGGCCGTGTTGAGCAGCAGGAGCGCGATGAGACCGCCGACGAGCAGGGCGATGCACAGCGCGGCGAAGGCGCCGTTGCCGGTCCTGGCGATCGACGTCGGGATGACGCGGAGCGGCGCGGCGGCCGGCGCCCGTCGCGGTGCACGGAGCGGCCGGGCCGTGGCGGTCATCTGGCTCATCGGGTGGGTCCCTTCGTGGTGGTGCTGCGGGCGGAGTGCGTGGAGGTGTCGCGCACGCGCTCGGCGACGCGAAGGCGGGCCGAGGCGGCCCGCGGGTTGGTGGCGACCTCGTCGGCCGAGGGCTCCTCGGCCCCACGGGTCACGAGGGACAGGTAGGGGGCGTGCTCCGGCAGCTCGACGGGCAGGTCCGGCGGCGCGCTCGAGGTGGCCCCCGCGGCGAACGCGCGCTTGGTCGTCCGGTCCTCGAGGGAGTGGTAGGACAGCACCGCGATCCGGCCGCCGACGGCGAGCACGGCGACCGCCTCCTCGATGGCCCGGCGCCACACGGCCAGCTCGTCGTTGACCTCGATGCGCAGGGCCTGGAAGGTCCGCTTCGCGGGGTGACCGCTCTGGCGCTGCGACGCGGCGGGGATGACGCGTCGGAGCAGCTCGACGAGGCGGCCCGAGGTCGTGAACGGCTCGACCTCCCGGTCGCGGACCACGGCGGCGGCGATCTTGCGCGCGAAGCGCTCCTCGCCGTACTCGCGCAGGATCCGGGTGAGGTCCTGGGCCGTGTACGTGTTGAGGATGTCGGCGGCGGTGAGACCCGTCGACTGGTCCATGCGCATGTCGAGCGGGGCGTCGACGCGGTAGGCGAAGCCCCGGTCGGTCTCGTCGAGCTGCAGCGAGCTGACCCCGAGATCGAAGAGGATGCCGTGGACGGCCGGGAGCCGAAGGTCGTCGACGACCTCGCGGATCTCGTCGTAGACGGCGTGGACCGGGCGAAAGCGGTCCCCGAACCGGGCGAGTCGCTCGCCGGCGAGGGCGAGGGCCTCACGGTCGCGGTCGATGCCGACGACGGTGCACCCGGGAAAGCGGTCGAGGACGCCCTCGGCGTGGCCGCCCATGCCGAGGGTCCCGTCGACGTGCACCGCGCCCGGCCGGTCCAGGGCCGGGGCGAGCAGGTCGAGGATCCGGTCGCGCATGACGGGCACGTGCCGTTCCTGCGCCGGTCCTCGGTCGTTCATGGGGCGTCCTCACGCTCGTTCTGCTGCCAGTGGGGCTGGTGTTACTGAAGTTGCTGGTGTGACTGGTTCGGGGATAGGGGTGTGCGATGCGGCAGTGGAGGTGGAGGGTGGCCGACGGTGCGGGCCGGCGCGGGGTCCGGCGGTGCTGCACCTGGGGGCTGGTCCCCATCCGCTGCGCCGCCCGGGACGGGGGAAGTCGTCCCGGGAGGAGAAGCGGCTGGAGGCCGGCGCCTAGGTACGGCGCGAGGGTGCGGTCGAGCGGGTCGAGCTGCTCAGAAGAGGCCGGGGATCACCTCCTCGGCCGTGTCGGCGAACGCCTGCTCGGTCCGCTCGAGGTAGTCGTTCCAGACGGTGCTGTCCCAGACCTCGAGGCGCGAGCCGGCACCGATGACGGTGACGTCGCGGTCGAGGCCGGCGTACTGACGCAGGTTGGCCGGGATGGTGAAACGCCCCTGCTTGTCGGGGACCTCGTCCGACGCGCCGGAGAGGAAGACGCGCATGTAGTCGCGAGCGGCTCGGCTCGTCGTGGGCGCCTGGCGCATCTGCTCCGCGACCGTGACGAACTCGTCCATCGGATAGATGAACAGGCACCGCTCCTGACCACGCGTGACGACGAGCCCTTCGGCCATCCGGTCGCGGTACTTGGCCGGCAGGAAGATGCGGCCCTTGTCGTCGAGACGAGGCGTGTGCGTCCCCAGAAACACGGTCCGCCACCTCCCCTTGTCCGACCCGCAGGCGACCCCATTCCCACCTTGTTGCTCCACGATACTCCACTTCCCTCCACCGTCAACGACGTTTCCCCCAAAATCGCGTCCGGCGCGTCGCGTTTGCGCAGGTCAGCGGCGGTGGTGCGAAGTGGAGGGCGGCACTCCCCCGTCACCGCGGCGTCGCGCTCTGCCCGACCTGCCCTGCCTCCCGGACCGGGCCGGGTGGCACGCCCGGAGCACGCGGAGGACACGCGGAACGAACCAACCGGACCCGGTCGTCGTCCCGGTGGAGGAGAGTGGAGGAGGTCTCGGGCAACCGGGGAGCCGCGGGTGGCCCGCGGCCCGCAGGAACTCCCTGCAGTCACGGCACGTCGGTCACTACCGGCACGGCAGGTCCATGGGGGAAGATCACGTGACGGAGTGCGTCGGGTCGCCACGAGCGGACCGGCGCACCGACATGGGGAAGAAGCGGAGGAACAGTGACGACGACGGAGACCGGACTCGACACCACGGCCGGTGCCGGGGGGACCGACCTCGACCTCGTCCACGACGTCGCGGACCGCCTGGTCGCGGCCATGACGAGCGTCATCGAGGGCAAGGCCGACGTCGTGCGCACGACCGTGACGGTCCTGTTCGCCGGCGGCCACCTGCTCATCGAGGACGTGCCGGGCGTCGGAAAGACGATGCTGGCCAAGGCGCTCGCGCGCTCGATCGACGCGACCGTGCGGCGCATCCAGTTCACGCCCGACCTGCTGCCGAGTGACGTCACGGGCGTCAGCGTCTTCAACCAGGACGCGCGACGCTTCGACTTCCGTCCGGGCGCGATCTTCGCCAACGTCGTCGTCGGTGACGAGATCAACCGCGCCTCGCCCAAGACCCAGTCGGCGATGCTCGAGTCGATGGAGGAGCGCCAGGTCACCGTCGACGGCACGACCTACACGCTCCAGGCACCGTTCATCGTCATGGCGACCCAGAACCCCATCGAGATGGAGGGCACCTACCCGCTCCCCGAGGCCCAGCGCGACCGGTTCATGGCCCGCATCTCGATGGGCTACCCGGCGGCGCAGGCCGAGCTGGAGCTGCTCGAGACGCACGGCGCCCGCTCCCCGCTCGAGGCCCTCGCCCCCGTCACGGACGCCCCCACCATCAACCGCGTCGTCGAGGCCGTCACCCGCGTGCACGCGAGTCCCGCGGTCCGCCAGTACATCGTCGACCTCGTCGCGCGGACCCGCGCCACGACCGCCCTGCGCCTCGGCGCCTCGCCGCGGGCCGCCCTCCACCTGCTCCGGGCGGCGCGCGCCCACGCCGCCCTCGAGGGTCGCGACCACGTCATCCCGGACGACGTGCAGGTCCTCGCCGGTCCGGTCCTCGCGCACCGCCTCATCCCCTCGAGCGAGACCCAGCTGGCCCGGCGCACCACGTCCGACGTCGTCGTCGACCTCCTGCGTCAGGTGCCGGTCCCCCCGGCGGCGCGCTGAGGGACGGAGGGCCGGCCCGTGCGTGCCCTGCGAAGCGTCCTGACGACCCGGGGACGGGCGTTCTTCGGCTCCGGCGTCGTCCTGGTTCTCGCGGGCGTCGTCTTCGGCTTCCGCGACATCACCCGGTTCGGGGTGCTCCTCGTCGCGCTGCCGGTCATCTCCGCGGCGCTCGTGCGCACGCGACGCACCCGGATGCGCATCGAACGGCACGCGCATCCCGAGCGGATCAGCGTCGGGCAGGACGCCCACGTCACGCTCTCGTTCGAGAACGTCTCGAGCTCGACGACGCCGCTCTTCCTGGCCGAGGAGCGCATCGACTACGTCCTGGGTGACCGCCCCCGGTTCGTCGTCGGGCGCATCCCGCCCGGACGCGTCCGGGCCATCGACTACGGCGTGCGGTCGCACCTGCGGGGCCGGCACCGCCTCGGCCCACTCGGTGTCCAGGTGCAGGACCCCTTCGGGCTGGCCAACCGCCATGCCGTCCTCGAGGGGACGGCCGACCTCGTCATCCTGCCTGCCGTGCACCCCCTCGGCTCGAGCCGGCACCCGAGCGCCGGCGTCGGCTCCGAGGGCGAGCAGGCACACCTCATCGCGCTGCACGGCGAGGACGACGTCACGATCCGCGAGTACCGCGACGGCGACGACCTGCGGCGCATCCACTGGCCCGCCACGGCCCGCACCGGCGACCTCATGGTGCGCCAGGAGGACCGCCCCGCCCAGCGCCGCGCAGTCGTCCTGCTCGACCCGCGCCCCTCGGCGCACGGAGGGTCGGGCGCCACGAGCTCCTTCGAGTGGTGCGTGACGGCAGCGGCGTCGATCGCCGTGCACCTGGCCGAGTCGGGATACGCAGTGCACCTCCTGTGCGCCGAGACCGTCGCGAGCACGCGCGTGACCGACCCGATGCCGGTCGACGAGATCCTCGACGTGCTCGCCGTGACCCAGCTGCGCGACGACAGCGGCGAGGACGAGATCCTCCGCGCCGCGCAGGCCCTCGCGGCCGCGGGCGGGCTCGTCGTGGCCATCATCGGCCCGCACGACCCGGTCGTCACCTCGCGCGTGGCGAGCCTGCGCCAGCCGGGAACGACCGGGCTGGCCCTCGTCGTCGACGCCCGCTCCTTCGGCCCGAGCGACGCCGAGGACGCCGGCGGCCATGTCGACGCGCTGCGCCTCGCCGGCTGGCGGGCAGCCGGCGCCGGTCGCGCCGACGACATCGCCCACGCCTGGGCCGTCCTGACGGCCGCGACCGTGGCAGGCAGCCGATGACCCGCCGGCGCTGGCGCATCACCCTGCTCGGGGCCCTCGCGACGCTCACCGCGTGCTACCCGGTGACCAGCCTCTTCACGGAGGCGACGTGGTTCGGCCAGGCCGTCGTCGTCGTGTCCGTCGTCGCCGCCGTCGGACTCGTCCTGCGCGGCCTGACCCGCTCGCGCACGCTGGTCGTCGCCCTCCAGGTGCTCGTCCTCGGCACCTTCCTCGTCGTGCGGGTGGCCGGTGGCACCTTCGCCTACCTCGTCGTGCCGACCGTCCAGACGGCCGAGGTGCTCAACGGCCTCGGCCTCCAGGCGCTCGAGACGGTCCAGCGGTACACCGCGCCCGCACCGCTCAACGACGGCGTCACCTTCTGCATGCTCGTCGTCGTGGCCGTCGTCGCCATCAGCGTCGACGCGACGGCCGCCACCTGGCGCAGCCCCGCGGCCGCGGGGCTGCCCCTCCTCACGGCCTACCTCATCACCGCCGCGAACGGCGACTCCGCACTGGCGCTGCGCTACTTCGTCGTCCCGGTCGCGCTCTGGCTCGTCATGCTCCACACGACGGCCCGGGCGCAGTTCGGTCGCTGGGGCACCGCCCGACCGGCCGAGCACAGCGAGATCGACGAGGCGGCCCACGACCGCGCCGCCCTGCGCTCCTTCTCCGGCGCGGCGGTGCGGGTGGGAGCCGCCGGCGTCGTCCTGGCGTTGGCCGTCCCGGCCGTCGTGCCGCACTTCCCGCCCCGTTACCTCACCGAGGGACTCGGGCGCTCGGGTGTCGGCGGCGAGGGCTCCGTCGGCTTCAACAACACCCTCGACCTCAGCCGCAGCCTCAACGACACGAACCAGTCCCCGGTCCTGCGGTACACGACGACCGGTTTCACGCGGCCGCCGCTGCGCGTGCTCGCCACGTCGTACTACTCCCGCGGCCAGTGGCAGGAGCTCGGCACGACGGACAAGGGCCCCGTCGACGGGATGCCCCTGCCCCCACCGTCGCAGCGTCGCGACTACGTCATCTCGGTCACCGGCAACACGCTCTCCGCGCCCCGCGTCGCCGCCCCCTTCCCCGTGGTCGCCGTGTCGATGCCGGGGACCGGCTGGCGGATCGACCCGGCGACCCGGGACGTCCGCGTCGACAAGGCGGTCGCCGACTACCAGATCACCTACGCCGACATCGCGCCGAGCGCCGCCCAGCTGCGTGACTCCGGGCCGCCGGACCCCGCCGACCTCACCGACGACGACCTGACGATCCCCGACCGCTCTCGGGCCCTCATCGAGCGGTGGTCCGCAGAGGTCACCGCCGGCGCGGACAACCCGCTCGACAAGGCGATCGCGATCCAGAACCACCTGCGCGACACGTCGCGGTACACCTACACGCTCGACCTGGGCGAGCCGCTGCGCGACGAGGCCGGCCGGCTCCTCGAGCCGATCGAGAACTTCTACCGCACGCGCCGCGGCTACTGCGTCCAGTTCGCCACGGCGATGATCATGATGGCCCGCGCGCAGGGCATCCCGGCCCGGATGGCCATCGGCTTCCTGCCCGGCAACCGCTCCGGCGACGAGTACGTCGTCAAGGCGTCCGACGCCCACGCATGGCCCGAGCTGTACTTCCAGGGCTACGGATGGCTGCGCTTCGAGCCGACGCCGGGTGCGCGCTCTGGCACGCCACCGCCGTACGCCGTCGTCGGCGCCGGCTCCGGCGGCACGGGCGGTGGCCGCTCGGTCGACGACACCGAGTCCGGGAGCACCGCGCGGCCGACGTCGACCCGGGCGACGACCACGACGACGACGGCGGTGGCGGCGCAGCCCTCGTTCGGTGACACGCTCGCGTCGGTCTTCAGCCTGCGCCACCTCGCCGTCGTCCTCGCCGTCCTCATCGGACTCCTCGCCGCGTTCGTCATGCCCTTGACGGCCTGGCTGCTGCGGGCCCGGCGCCGCCGAGCCGCCGTCACGCGTCAGGACCTCATCGAGGCCGAGTGGGAGGCGCTGACCTCGCACCTCGGTGACCTCGGCCTGTCGGCGCCGGACGGCGTCACGCTGCGCCAGCTGCGGCACCAGTACGTCACCGAGGGCCACCTCGACACCGAGAACGCCACGGCGATGGGACGAGTCACCGCGACGCTGGAGAAGTCCCGGTACGACCGGCCCGAGCGGACGACGCCGCAGGAGGCGATCCGCCTGCACAGCGACATCCGCGCGATCCGCCGCAACGTCGGGCGCACCCGCGCCTGGCAGACGCGTCTGCGCTCCTTCTTCTGGCCCGCGGCCGGCGTCGAGTGGTGGCGCGGGCTGCCCGCCCGCCTCGGCTCGCGGACCCGCCGTCGCTGACGTGAGGTCGTCGCCTCAGTAGCGGACCCGGCGGTAGAGCGCCGCGTGCGACGCCGGTGGCGCGTGCTCGGTGAGGCCGGTGGTGTACGCGGGCGCCGTCCGCTCGAGGTAGGCACGGACCCCCTCGAACAGCTCGGGGTGGCGTTGCTCGCACCGGGCCAGCAGGCTGGCCGCCCCCAGACGGGCCGTGTCCTCGCGGAACACCTGCAGCTTGGCGACGGGCAGGCGACCGCCCAGCACCCGGTCGGCCAGGACGATGGTCGGGTTCCACCGGTCCCGCCGCACTCCCCGCATCTCCCGGGCCACGGTGAGCAGCCGGGCCCGACCGCCGGCGACGGTGTCCGGCCGGGCACGCCACGCGACGCGATTCAGAGCCATCCACGTGTCGCGCAGCCCCGGCCGGAAGTACGCGGCACACTCGAAGCCGGCCTCCAGCAGCCGGCGGCTCAGACCCACCTCGTAGGAGTGGATGACCTGCTTCTTGTCCGGCAGGACCGTGACCCCTTCCCAGAAGGAGCGGAAGGCCTCGCTGCCGGCGGCCTCGTGCCGAAACACCATGAAGTAGCTCTGCACGTGCGGCGCGATCTCCGTGTTCGACGTCAGCCCCCAGAAGCCGCAACGCCGTCGCTGCATCCGCTTCCAGATCCGCAGCAACGGGACCGTCGTCCCGACGAAGCTGTCGTTGCACAGGACGACCTCGTGGCCGGACTCGACGTGCGCGACCTCGAGCCCGTACCGGTAGCTCATGAACTCGTGCCCGACGTTGGGCCGCTGGACGACCTCGACGTGGGGCCGCGTGGCAGCCCACCGCTCACCGTCCCGGCCCAGGCCGCTCGTGGTGACGAGAATGACGCGGTCGCAGACGGTCGCGAGCTGGTCGACGAACCGTCGCGCGTGCGGCGCCAGCTGCCCGTCGGGGTCGAAGTGGGCCATGACCGCGACGCGTCGGTGGACGGTGGAGGGCACGCTGGACTCCTCTTTCGGTGGCAGGGCCTGCTCCGGAACCGACGCGGGGGACGAACCCGCGGGCCGGGCGGCATCCAGCCACCCGGCCCGCGTCGGGACCGTCCGCGAGTCCACGCGTCAGTCGAGGTAGTCGCGCAGGACCTGCGAACGGCTCGGGTGACGCAGCTTGCTCATCGTCTTGGACTCGATCTGGCGGATCCGCTCGCGCGTGACGCCGTAGACCTTGCCGATCTCGTCGAGCGTCTTCGGCTGGCCGTCGGTCAGGCCGAAGCGCATGGAGACGACCCCCGCCTCGCGCTCGGAGAGCGTGTCGAGGACCGAGTGCAGCTGCTCCTGCAGGAGCGTGAAACTGACGGCGTCCGCGGGCACGATCGCCTCGGAGTCCTCGATGAGGTCACCGAACTCGCTGTCGCCGTCCTCGCCGAGCGGGGTGTGCAGCGAGATGGGCTCGCGGCCGTACTTCTGGACCTCGACGACCTTCTCGGGCGTCATGTCGAGCTCCTTGGCCAGCTCCTCCGGGGTGGGCTCGCGGCCGAGGTCCTGGAGCATCTGTCGCTGGACACGGGCCAGCTTGTTGATGACCTCGACCATGTGCACCGGAATGCGGATGGTGCGGGCCTGGTCGGCCATCGCACGGGTGATGGCCTGACGGATCCACCACGTCGCGTACGTCGAGAACTTGTAGCCCTTCGTGTAGTCGAACTTCTCGACCGCGCGGATCAGGCCGAGGTTGCCCTCCTGGATGAGGTCGAGGAAGAGCATGCCGCGACCGGTGTAGCGCTTCGCGAGCGACACGACGAGACGCAAGTTGGCCTCGAGGAGGTGGTTCTTGGCCTTCTTGCCGTCCTGGGCGATCCACCACAGCTCGCGCTTGAGCTTCATGTCGATCTTGTCGCCGGAGTTGAGCTTCTCCTCGGCGAACAGGCCGGCCTCGATGCGCTTGGCGAGCTCGACCTCCTGCTCGGCGTTGAGGAGGGCGACCTTGCCGATCTGCTTGAGGTAGTCCTTGACGGGGTCGGCGGTGGCACCGGCGGTGACGACCTGCTGCGCGGGGGCGTCGTCCTCGTCGTCGTCGCGGATGACGAACCCGGACTCCTCGGCCTCCTCGGCGGGAGCGGCGGCGTCCGTGGCGACCGGGACCGTGTCGTCGTCGCCCTCCTCGGTGTCCTCTGCCGCGGGCGACTCGTCGGTCTCGTCGCTGTCGTCGTCGTCGGTGACCTCGACGTCGACGAGCTCGCTCTCGTCGGCGTCCTCGGGTTCGGCGTCATCGTCCTCGAGCTCGTCCGAGTCCCCGGCGACCTCGGCGGCAGCCACCTTCTTCGGGGCGGTCTTGCCGGCGGCCTTCTTGGCGGCGGCCTTCTTCGCGGCCGGCTTGGCGGCGGCCTTGGCGACGCCGGCGTTCGTGGCGGCCTTCTTGGCCGGCGCCTTGCGCGCCGCCGCGCCCTCGGCCTCGGCGGTGGCCTCGGCCTCGCCGGCCTTCGTCGCGGGGGTGGCCTTCCTGGCGGTCGTCTTGGCGGTCGTCGTCCTCTTGGCGGTCGTCGTCGCAGCAGCGGTGGTGGAACGTGCGGTGGCCACAGTGCCTCCCTTGGTCCCGGATCGGGTTCGCTTCTTCGTGTCGGTGTGCGGCGCGTCGACGACGATCTCGATGTCGTGGGCCTCGAGGGTGACGAGGACCGGCTTCATCTGCTTCAGGTCGAGGGCTGCCTCAGCCTGCGCTCGTGCGATCTCGGTGCCGGTGATGCTTCCGTTGGTGCTGCCCTTGACCAGGAGCTGCATGATCGCCTCGTGCTGGAACACCTTGGGCAGGGTCTTCGGGGGTCCAGCGGGTGTTGCCTTCGGCACGGATGCAGTCGCCTTTCATCGCGGGTCTCGTGTGGTGCGGGCCGACGTGAGCACGCGGGCATGCCACATCACAACGAGCGAGAACGGGGGTTCGTGCCGGAAGAGCGTGGCCTGTCGGAGTCGGGTCCCCTCGGACGATCTCGCTGTGTGCCTCTTGCGATCCGGTACTCGGACATTATAAAACGCGCAACGGCGTGCGAGCGAACGGATCGGGCCGCGCGGTGGTGCCGACCCGGTGTGACACGACCCCGCCGGCGGGCGGGCCGGGCTCAGCCGGCCTTGACGGCGAGCACCGGGCAGGACGCGTCGAGCAGGATGCGCTGGGCGTTGGAGCCGAGGATGAGCTTGCCGACGGGGCTGCGGCGACGCAGTCCGATGACGATGAAGTCGGCGTTCTCCGCCTCCGCGACGCTGATGAGGTCCTCGGCCGGGTCGTTGCCCCGTACCAGCTGGCGCACCTCGTGCTCCAGGCCCTTGTCCTCGAGCACGGTCGTGACCCGCTCGAGCTCGGCCTCGAACGCACTGGCCTCGTCGGCGTCGAAGTCCTTCCCACCCCGGTGGGAGCTGATGACGACGAGCTTGGTCCCCCTGAGGACGCACTCCTCGGCGGCTCGCTTGAGCGCCGCGCGTCCCTCCTTGGTGGCGACGTATCCGACGACGATGGCCACTTCGCGGACCTCCTTGTACGGCAACAAACCGGGTGGTCGCACCGTACCCGAAAAGGTGGCCGCGGGCACCGGCACGCGCGCTCGGACGGATCGCGTTGCGCGCCGGGCCTGCCGAGGCGTCGGGGTCAGCGCGGACGCGCGAGGGCCTCGCGGACCACCGAGCCGACCTGCTCCTCCTCGATGAGGAAGCCGTCGTGTCCGTAGGCGGAGGTGATCGACACGCGCGTCGAGACGGGGAGAGCCGCATGCAGCTCGTCCGACAGCCGCGGGGGGTACAGCCGGTCGGTGTCGACGGACACCACGGTGCAGTCGGCCGTGACGCGGGCCAGCGCCGCCTCGATGCCGCCGCGGTCGCGGCCGACGTCGTGGGAGTTCATCGCCTCGGTGAGCACGACGTAGGAGTTCGCGTCGAAACGGCGAGCGAGCTTGCCGGCGTGGTGGTCCAGGTAGGACTCGACGGCGAAACGCCCTCTGCCGGCGGCGCGTTCGCTGAGGCTGAACGGGTCCTCGCCGAGCTGGGCCTGACGGCCGAACCGGTCGTCGAGCTCGGTCTCGGTGCGGTAGGTCACGTGCGCGATGCGCCGGGCGAGGCCCAGGCCGGTGTCGGGACGCTGGTCCGTGTCGTAGTAGTCGCCGCCGGCGTAGTGGGGGTCGCTGCGGATGGCGAGCAGCTGCGGCTGGCACCAGGCGATCTGCTCGGCCGTGGCGTAGGGCGTGGAGGCGAGCACGACACAGCGGTCGACGTCGTCGGGGTGGCTGACGGCCCACTCGAGGGCGCGCATGCCGCCCATCGAACCTCCGACGACCGCGGCAAGCCGCGTGATGCCGAGCTCGGTCAGCAGCGCCCGCTCGGCGGCGACCTGGTCGCGCACGGTCACGTACGGGAAGCGGCTGCCCCAGGGGCGCCCGTCGGGGGCGGGGCTCGCCGGCCCGGTCGAGCCCTGGCAGCCGCCGAGGACGTTGGCGGCGACGACGAACCAGTCCTCGGGGTCCACGGCCTGCCCGGGGCCGATGAGGCTGTTCCACCAGCCGGGCGACGGGTGGCCCTCGCCCGCCTCACCGACGACGTGGCTGTCGCCGGTGAGGGCGTGCTCGACGAGGACGACGTTGTCGCGGGCCTCGTTGAGCCGGCCCCACGTCTCGTAGGCGATCCGGACCTCGGGAAGGACGCCCCCGCGCTCGAGCTCGAGGTCACCGACGTCGACGAACTGCCGCCTGCCGACGGGGTCCCCCTCGCGCCAGACGCCGTCGCCGCGTCGGTCGGCCGAGACGTCGGGACGAACGGGCTGCGAGCCGTCGACACCCTGCTGGCGTCGGGCCGGACGGCGCGTGACCTGGCCGGACCGGTGGGTCACAGTCATTCTGGCTGCTCCTCGGGTGTGCGCGCTTGCCGCAGTCCCGTGCCGGTGCGGCCTGGTCCTCACCCGGGGCACCCCACCGCGAAGGAGGGTTGCCGGCCAGCGAGCCGGGGCTTGGCGCTGGCGCTCATGACCTGCCACCACCATACGCGACCGCGTCTCGAGGCGTGGCCCTCGGGTCCACGGGCTGGACGGCCTGGAGGGCAGGTCAGGCGCAGCTGCGGGGACGCAGGCCCCGGTCGAGGGACTGCCGCACGAGCTGTGCCAGCCGGTACCGCGGGTCGACCTCGAGGGCACGGTCCACGGCGACGGAGGCGTGGGCGCCGTCGCCGAGCCACCAGGCGTACGCGGCCACCACCGCCAGGACCGGTGCCGCACACGCGGCGGGGGTCGCCCGGCACAGCTCTTCGAGGCGCGCCAGGCGCACTCGCTCGGTCACCGCGCGGTTCCACCCGCCGCTCCCCTCCAGCATCTCGTCGATGTCCTCCTCGATGTCCTCGTCGATGTCCTGCTCGATGTCCTCCTCGATCTCCCCGTCCACGACCTCCCTCACGTCCCGCAGCATGCTCTCGTGGGAGGACGTGTCGGCCTCGAGTGCGCGGCGCAACCGGCTGACGAGGTCGCGCGGGCAGGCCTCCAGGGAGAGGGTCCCGGGGCACAGCCACGCGACGAGCAGGTCGCGCAGGCGGACGTCGACGAGCGGGCCGAGCAGCGCGGCCAGCGTCGTCGGCGTCGGCTCGGTGCCGAGCCCGCGGCGCACGAGGCGGACCCACGCCCCCAGTGCCTCGTCGACGAGGGCAGCGCGCGCCCGGCGGTCGGCAACGCCGGTGCCGACATCCGAGGGGGCGTACCGCTCGGCCCACGCCTCGACCGCGGCGAGCCGGTCGTCGTGACGCGGGTCCTGCGTCGGCAGGGGCTCGACGAGCGCTGCGAGCTGCTGGCGCGTGCCCAGCACGACGGTGCCCAGGGCGACGTACTCGGCGACGGCCGGGACGTCGGCCACGTCCGGCAGGGCTCGCCCGGGCGGTGGGCAGCAGGCGCAGTCGAGCCCGAACCAGCGGCCCTCGCGCACGACGAGCCGGTCGCCCACCGGGACGAGCTCAGCCTCGAGCGCGTCGCCCAGGGCGGTGAGCAACGGTGCGGGATCCTCGTCGGCGGCGCCGCCGGCGAACCCGACGAGGACGACGCGGCTCGGCCGCTCGCGCACCAGGGCGGGCAGGACCTGCGCAGCCGCCGCGGCGGCGTCGGGTGGGGCGACGAGGTCCAGCCGGGCCACGAGCCCGAGGCGCCGGCCGTGGAAGCAGGCCACGACGACACTGCGCTCGGGCCTGAAACCGAGGTGGTAGGGCAGGACCGTCAGCAGGTCGGCCGGTCCGGACAGGGAGATCTTCGGCATGCCCGAAGGCTGCCCCCGGCCGGCGCGGAGCGGCACTCCCCCGCCGGCCGCCTGTGGACCGCGCCGCCAAGCGCGGAGGGGGTGTGGACGACGGTGCTGCGTCAGCGCTCGAGGCGCTTGCGGACCGACTCGAGCACGTAGTCGGTGGCCGCCTGGCGGACCCCCTCGGGCAGGCGTACCCCCTCGGAGCGACCCGGTCCGGTCGAGCGCGGGCCGGCCGCCGGGCGCTGCGCTCCGAGGCCACCTGCGGTCGGTGTCCCCGAGGCGCCTGTCGAGCCGGTCAGCCGCCCGACGACACGGCCCGGTGCGGCAGCCCCGGTCACGTCACGGTCGCGGCGTCGACCGTCGGCGACCTGGCCGGCCCAGAGCCGGGCCTGCGCGTCGGCAGGCGTCCCCAGCGCGGTCCCCACGCGGTCGTCCGGTGCGGTCGGGGACGCCGACGCGTGCCCGGGCTGCTCGGTGCGGGTCCGCGGCGTCCGCTGGGCAGCACCCGGGCGTGACGTCCCGGGCCGGTGCAGCCCCTGGCCGATCTCCCAGGCGATGAAGCGGTCGGTCTCCTCGAGGAAGGCCTTGACGACCCAGGTGAGCACCACGGCGTCGTCGGCCACCCCGATGACCGGCAGGATGGCCTCCGGCACGAGGTCCAGCGGTGACGCCACGTAGGCGACCGCCGCCGCGACGAGCGCGAGCCTGCCCAGCGACGTGCCGGCGTACGTGCGGTCGAGCGTGGCCCGCACGAGCCGCGGCACCGCCTGCACGCGCTCGCCGAGCCGGGGCGCGCCCGGGCGGGTCGAGGCGCGCACGACGGACGCGACGGTCGCGGCGAGCTTGAGCCGAGAGGCGGTCTTCATGCCCGCCCCAACGAGCGGCCGGGCAGATGGATTCCCGGGGCCGACGTCGCGTGCGCGGGGACGCCGGCGACGCGTCCGCCGGGATGGAGGACGCGTGCGCGGCCTCGGCCGGGCGTCGGGGCCGTCATCGGTGAGGTCACCGACCGAACGTCGCCACGGGCGGGAACTCCTTGGCGGCCTGCTGGCCGATCCGGCCGAGCATGTACACGTCGACACCGGCGCCGAGGACGCCACCGACGACGGGCACGGCGCGCCCGAGACGGGCGAAGGTGCCCTGACCGATGCGTCCGAGGAGGCGGAAGCCGACGGCCTTGTTGACGACCATGAGCGTCGGCGGGGGCAGACGATCGAGCGCGAGCATGGACAGCCGGCCCCCCGCCGCGTGGAGGCCGGCCTTCTTCAGCAGGTCGTCGCGGTCGGCGCCGACGAGGGTCAGCAGGATCGCCGAGCGGATCTCGGGCTGGTCGATGTCGTACCCGCGGACCTTCGCGGTCGCGGCGGTCAGGCGCGTGCCGAGCAGGTAGAACTCGAGGAGGTTGGCGGGCAGCGAGACCGGCATCGTGAAGAAGCCGCCGAGGCCCGTGACGAACCCACCTGCGGCGCCGAGCTGCCGGTGGTCGCGAGCGATGATCCGCAGGGCCTGCTCGGCGTCGCCGTGGGCGTCGCGCAGGGCCTTCGCGGCCACCTCGTGGGCGGAGTCGAACGGGCCCTTGCCGTCGATGCCGACGTCGAGGAGCCGCTCGACGAACCGCGTCGCAGCGCCCGTCAGGCCGCTCTCCGCGGGCAGGGCGGCACGGGCGAGCGCGCCGCCGTCCGCCCCTTCGCCCACCTGCTCGGCCCCTGCGTCCGAGGTCTGCACTGCCCCGCCCCTGTCCCATCCGAACAAGCCCACCGGCCCTCACTCCTCGCACGACGTCGCGTCTGCGGCCGCACCCGGCGACCCCTCCCCCGCCACCGTATGACGACTCGGCGCCGCGGTGCGCGCCAACGCCGCGGCGATCTGCCACGCCCCCGGACGGACGGCGCACGGTCGGTGGACGGCCCCGGACGGACGCGTGGACGCAGCAGCGTGGGCGGCGTCTCGTAGGGTCGACCCATGTCCGGACCGATCCTCGGCGCGTCGCTCGACGACCTGCGCCGCGACCGCACGAGCGTCAAGTGGCGGCGGTACGGGCCCGAGGTCCTGCCGTTGTGGATCGCGGAGATGGACGCCCTGCCCTGTCCCGCCGTCGTCGACGCGGTGAGCGAGGCGATGCGGCGGGGCGACACCGGCTACGCGTGGACCGACGACTACGCCGAGGCCTTCGCCGACCACGCCGAGGCCACGTGGTGCTGGCGGCCCGACCCCGCGACGACGGTCCGGGTCACCGACGTGCTGACCGGGGTCACCCACCTGCTTCGGCTGCTCACCGACCCGGGCGGCCCCGTCGTGCTCACCACACCGGTGTACAACGCCTTCTTCGAGGTGGTCGAGGCCGCCGGACGGCGCGTCGTTGAAGCACCGCTGGGCGAGGGCCACCGGCTCGACCTCGACACCCTCGCAAGGGCATTCGCCACGGCGACCGAGGG
The DNA here is from genome assembly GCF_056755315.1 of Monashia sp. HAY1-2A. NCBI lineage: Bacteria > Bacillati > Actinomycetota > Actinomycetes > Micrococcales > Intrasporangiaceae > Intrasporangium > Monashia sp. HAY1-2A. The sequence continues at coordinate 20,157 of NZ_JBNDHY010000003.1, read as the reverse complement.
TGGGGCGCGGGCCGTCCTGCTGCTGTCGAACCCGCACAACCCGACCGGCACCGTGCACACCGCGGACGAGCTCGCGGCGGTGGCCCGGCTCGCCGACGAGCACGGGGTGCGCGTCCTGTCCGACGAGATCCACGGCGCGCTCGTGTACTCCACGAGCACCTTCACGCCGTACCTGGCCGTTCCCGGCACCGAGAACGGCATCGTGGTGTCGTCGGCCTCCAAGGCCTGGAACCTCGCCGGCCTCAAGGCCGCGGTCATCGCCCCGGGGCCGGACGCCGTGGCCGACGTGCGTCGCCTGCACCCGTTCGTGACGTTCGGGGCCAGCCACCTCGGCGTCGTCGCGCACGTCGCGGCGTGGCGCGACGGACGGCAATGGCTCGCGCGCCTGCTCGACGAGCTCGACGCCAACCGCACGCTGCTCGCCCGGCTCGTGGCCGAGCGCCTGCCGGGCGCCGAGCTCACGGTGCCGGAGGCCACCTACCTGGCCTGGCTCGACCTGCGCGGGCTCGGCCTCGGGGAGCGGCCCGCGACGCGTCTCGTCGACACGGCGCGCGTCGCCCTGTCCGACGGTCCCCTGTTCGGCACGCCCGGGGCCGGTCACGCCCGGGTCAACTTCGCCACCTCACCCGAGATCCTCACCGAGGCCATCGACCGGATCGCGAGATCCCTTGGCTGACAGCGCCACCCGCGTTCCGGACGAGCACGTGGCGGTCACCCCCGGCGGCCGGAGCCCCCTCGTGGCCCTCGTCGTCGGGCCGTCGGACTCGGCGCTCCTCGGCGAGGGGGTCGACGAGCGGGTGTCCCTCTCGCACCTCGTGGACCGGGTGGCCGGGCTCACCGCCTCGATGCGGCCCCGGTGGGTCGTCTGGTCGGCATCCTCGACCCTGCGCCCGGTGGTCGACGCGGGGGTGGACGTGCCGCGCACCTGGGACCTCGCGGAGGCCCACCGCATCGTCCACGGCGGCTGGTGGGCCACCCCCGGCCACGTCGTCGCCGGCTGCCGTGGCCTGGACGAGCTCGACGTGCCGCGCCCGCTGGTCGGTCGCCTCAGCGGCTTCGACGGCGACCTGTTCGACGTCGTCGCCGGTGACGACCCCTCGCTGTGGACCTCGGACGGCCACCTGCGTCCGGACGCCCTCACGTGGGCCCGCACTCCCGAGCGCGTGCGCGCCCTCGCGGAGCTGGCCCTGGAGTGCCAGCTGTCCCAACAGGCGTCGCTCCGGCGGATCGGTGGTGCGGCCGCAGGGCGACTCGAGCGCACGGTCTGGTCCGAGTCCGCGGCCGCGGTGCTCTGCCTCGAGCTCGAGCGTGACGGCCTGCCCGTCGACCGCCACGTCGCCGAGGAGCTCATCGCCGCCTCGGCCGGCCCCCGCCCGGTCGACGACGCAGACGCCGCTCGCATCCGCGCCGACCGCGACCACGACGTCCTGCGCCATGCCCCGGGACGGCCCGGCACCGACCTGCGCAACCCCGGACAGGTCCGCGAGCTGCTCCTGTCGGTCGGCGTCGACGTGCCGAACACCCGCGCCTTCGTCCTCGAGCCCTACCGCCGGACCCATGCCCTCGTCGACGCGCTGCTGCGCTGGCGCAAGGACGAGCGCATCGCCACGACGTACGGCTACCGGTGGCTCGACGAGCACGTGGGCCCCGACGACCGGCTGCGTGGTGGCTGGACCGCGTGCGACGGGGCGGCCGGGCGGATGACCGCCCAGAACGGCCTGCACAACCTGCCCGCTCCCCTGCGCCCGGCTGTCGCCGCGGAGCCGGGGCACGTGTTCGTCCGCGCCGATCTCGGCCAGGTGGAGCCGCGCGTGCTCGCCGTCGTCAGCGCCGACCGCGCGTTCGCGGAGGCGACGCGCAGCGACGACCTCTACGCGCCGGTCGCCGCCAAGCTCGGAGCCGACCGCCCCACCGCGAAGGTCGCCGTCCTCGCGGCGATGTACGGCCAGCGCTCCGGTCCGGCCGGCGAGGCCCTCAAGGACCTCGAGCGGGCCTACCCGGTCGCCATGGGTCTGCTCGACCGGGCCTTCGCCGACGGCGTGGCCCGGCGCCCGGTCCGCACCTACGGCGGACGGCTCATCCGCTTCGGCTCCCCCGGCGCGCCGCCGCAGGGACTCGAGCCCGGCGAGGACGTCCTCGCCGGGCGACCGTCGTCGGCCGCCGCGGACGCGGGACGCGGCCGGTACGCCCGCAACGCCATCATCCAGGGGTCGGCGGCCGAGCTGTTCAAGGCGTGGGCGGCCACGGTGCGCCACGCGGTGGCGCCGCTCGGTGGCCGGATCGTGCTGTGCCTGCACGACGAGCTGCTCGTCCACGTGCCCGAGGAGCACGGTGAGGAGGCGGCCGCCGCGGTCGGGACCGCGCTCGAGCGGGCGGCCCGGACGTGGGCCGGGACCGACACGGTGCGGTTCGTCTCCGACACGACGCTGGTGCGCCGCTGGAGCGAGGCCAAGGGCTGACCCGCCGGCCCCCCTCGGGTCCGTGGGCCCCGTCGGGCCCCCTGACGGCTCAGGCCGTGTCGCCGGTCCCGCCGTCGGTGTCGTCCTGCGCGACGTCCTTGAGGAACGCCTCGAACTCGGCGCCGATCTCGTCAGCGGTCGGCAGGTCGGACAGGTCGGTGGCGAGCAGGCTGCGCTGGCGGCGTCCCTCGAGGAACGTGTCGTACTGCTGCTCGAGGGCCTTGACGACCGCCGTGATCTCGTCCGACTCCTCCATCTGCCGGGTGATCTCGGCCCGGTTCAGCCCGGCCGTCGCGGCCAGCTCGCGGGTGTCGAGGTCGAGGCCGGTGGCGGTGCGGACGCGCTCGAGGCCGAGCAGGGCCGCGTCGGCGTACTCGGTCTGACCCAGGTAGTGCGGCACGTGGACGGCGAACCCGATGGCGTCGCGTCCGGCCTCGCCGAGGCGCAGCTCGAGCAGCGAGGAGAAGCTCGCCGGCACCTGGACGGTGCCGAAGGCGGGCTCGTTCGCCGGCACGAGGCTGCGGTTGGTGCCGTGGGCGGTGACGCCGAGGGGCCGCGTGTGCGGCACCGCCATCGGGATGCCGTGGACGCTGACCGTCAGGTCGACGCCGAACGCGTCCATGAGCGTCGTCGTGGCCTCGACCATGCGAGCCCACTGGTAGTCCGGCTCCGGACCGACGAGGAGGAGGAAGGGCACGCCCTCGCGGTCGACGACGCGGTGCAGCAGCAGGCTCGGGTCCTCGTAGCTGCTCCAGTGGTCGCGGTCGAAGACCATGACGGGGCGACGGCCCCGGTAGTCGAGCAGCTGGTCGACGTCGAAGGAGGCGACGACGCGCGACTCGTGCGCGGCGAGGAGGTGGTCGGCGAGCAGCTTCTGCGTGCTGCCGGCGTCGATGAACCCGTCGAGGGCGACGACGAGAACCGAGGCCTGCAGCTCCTCGAGCATGCTCGGCGAGGTGTCGCTCTCGAACTGGAAGAGCTCGGTCGGGTCCTGCACGGGTCTGGCCTTTCGTGTGGCGGGTCGATGACTGCAACGCCCGGCGCGAGCCGCGGATTCCCGGCCCGCGAGGCCGTGCGTCAGGCGGACACCTTCGCGATGGCCTTGAGCACGCGCTGCGGCGACACGGGGTACGACGTACCCAGGGTCTGGGCGAACAGCGACACCCGCAGCTCCTCGATCATCCACCCGATGTCGACGACCTCGCGGGACCCGCGCTGGGCCGGACGCAGCGACTCGAGCAGGTCGGCGTAGCGGCCCTCGACGAGGTCGACCTGGTCGAGCGACTGCGCGTCGCGCGCGAGGTTGTCCGGCGCCTTGTCGAGGCGGTGCTGCGCCGCCCGAAGGTAGCGGTCGAGGTCGGGCAGGCGCTTCAAGCCCGTGTCGGCGACGAACCCCGGGCGCACGAGCTCGCGCAGCTGGGCCCGGACGTCGGCGAGGACCGGCCGCAGCGCGGGGCTCGCCGAGCGGTCGAGCTCGGCCAGGCGGTTGGTGAGGGCCAGGTGGCGCGCGAGGATCGGCTCGACGAGGCCGACGACCTGCACGACCCGCGCCGTCGTGTGGGTGCGGACGGCCGACAGGGCCCACTCGAAGTCCTCGCGGCTGCGGACCGTGTGGTCGGCCCGCCCGGCCGGGTCCTGGTCACCGGCCGCGTCGGCCCCGATGGCGTCGACGGCGCAGGCGAGGCAGTCGTCGAGGAGGGCGGGGACGCTGCCGTGCGGGTTGTGGCCGAGCGCGAGCTTCTGGGTGTTCGTCAGGCGGGCCAGGACCTGCTTCCACGGCGGGGTGATCCCGAGCAGGAGCAGCCGCCGCACGCCGAGGCGGTGCTCGGCCTCCGCCTCCCCGCGCGTCGGCAGGACCCGCAGGTCGACAGCCGACCCGGTGTCGACGAGGGCCGGGTAGCCCTGCACACCGTCCGCGCTCTCGAAGGTCTCGGGAACGCCGTCGTCGGGGAAGGCGGTGAGCCCGGCGCGCTCGAGGCTGGAGCCGGCGCGGCGCACCTGGCGACGCAGCTGCGGCGTCGCGGCCTCACGGACGGCCTCGAGGTCCTTGCCGGTGGCGACGGGCCGACCGTCCGGGCCGTCGACGGAGAAGGTGATGCGAAGGTGGTCCGGCACCCGCGCCCAGTCGAAGTCGGCCGGCGACACCGCCGCCCCGGCCCGACGACGCAGTGCGGTCGCGAGCGCGGGCAGGAGCGGGCCCGACGCCGGGTCGAGCTCCGGCAGGACGGCGCGGGCGTGGTCGGGCGCGGGCACGATGAGCCGGCGAACGGCCTTGGGCAGCGAACGGATCAGCGCGGTGACCAGCTCCTCGCGGAAGCCCGGGACCTGCCAGTCGAACCCGTCGGCCGTGACCTGGTTGAGTCGGTCGACGGGCACGTGCACGGTGACGCCGTCGTCGGGGGCCCCCGGCTCGAACCGATAGGTGACCGGAAGGACGTTCTCGCTCTGGGTCCACGTCGTCGGGTGGTCCTCGTCGGCGATGCTGCCGGCGCTCTCGCGGAGCAGGAGGTCCTCGGTGAAGGTCAGCAGGTCCGGATCGGTGCGACGAGCCTTCTTCCACCACGTGTCGAAGTGCCGCCCCGAGACCACGTCGGCGGGAACCCGCTTGTCGTAGAAGGCGACCAGCGTGCTGTCGTCGACGACGATGTCGCGGCGGCGGGTGCGGGCCTCGAGCTCACCGAGCTGTTCGACGAGGGCGGCGTTGGCCCGCAGGAAGGCGTGCTCGGTGTTCCAGTCGCCCTCCACGAGCGCGTGCCGGATGAACAGGTCGCGGGCCAGCTCGGGGTCGACGCGGCCCAGGCCGATGGTGCGCCCGACGACGAGGGGCACGCCGTAGAGGGTGACCCGCTCCGTGGCGATCGCCGAGCCACGGCGTGCCGACCACCGCGGCTCGGAGTACTGGCGCTTGACCAGGTGGGCCCCGAGGTCCTCGGCCCACTGCGGGTCGATGCGGGCGGTCGTGCGCGCCCACAGCCGCGTCGTCTCGACGAGCTCCTCGGCCATGACGAACTGCGGCTGCTTGCGGAACAGGGCCGACCCGGGGCTGATCGCGAACCGGGTGCCGCGCGCGCCGGCGTACTCGCGGCGCTGCTCGTCGCGGACGCCGACGTGCGAGAGCAGTCCGGCGAGCAGAGACTGGTGGATGGCGTCGTTGTCGTACTCCCCGTGGGCGCTGCCCCGGGTGACGTCGAGACCGGCCTGCTTGGCCGCCTGCCTCACCTGGCTGTGCAGGTCCTGCCACTCGCGCACCCGCAGGTAGTGGAGGAACTCGGTCTTGCACATCCGGCGGAAGGCGCTGCTGCTCAGCTCCTTCTGCTGCTCCTTGAGGTAGGCCCAGAGGTTGAGCCACGTGACGAAGTCGCTCGTCTCGTCGGCGAACCGCTTGTGCGCCGCGTTCGCGAGCTCCTGCTTGTCCTGCGGTCGCTCGCGGGGGTCCTGGATGGACAGCGCCGCGACGACGACGAGCACCTCCCGCAGGACACCGCGTCGGTCGGCCTCGAGGACCATCCGGGCGTGGCGCGGGTCGATCGGCAGGGTGGCGATGGTGCGGCCCAGGTCGGTGAGCCGGCGCCCGGGCCGGCGCCGACCCCGGTCCCGGCCGTCGGTCTGAGCCTGCCCGTGGGCGTCCCCCTCCGGAGCGAACGCCTGCAGCTCCTCGAGGAGGCGGACGCCGTCGGTGACCTGGCGGGAGTCGGGCGGGTCGACGAACGGGAACCGGGCGATGTCGCCGAGGCCCAGGCTCGTCATCTGCAGGATGACCGAGGCGAGGTTGGTCCGGAGGATCTCGGGGTCGGTGAACGGAGGGCGACGGTCGTAGTCCTCCTCGGAGTAGAGCCGGATCGCGATGCCGTCGGCGAGGCGTCCGCAGCGGCCGGACCGCTGGTTCGCCGACGCCTGGCTGACCGGCTCGATGGGCAGGCGCTGGACCTTGGTGCGCTGGCTGTAGCGGCTGATGCGCGCCGTGCCGGTGTCGACGACGTAGCGGATGCCCGGGACCGTCAGCGACGTCTCGGCGACGTTGGTGGCCAGGACGATCCGGCGCCCGGTGTGCGGCGCGAAGACCCGGTGCTGCTCGGCGGCGGACAACCGGCCGTAGAGCGGGACGACCTCGGTGACCGGCAGCCTCATGCCGTTCAGGGCGTCGGCGGCGTCGCGGATCTCCCGCTCGCCGGAGAAGAACACGAGGATGTCGCTGCTCGTGCCGGTGTGACGTTCGGTCCACAGCTCCTCGACGGCCTCGCAGACGCCGGTCACCATGTCGCGCTCCTCGGCGTCGGGCCGGTCGGGGTCGACGAGCGGGCGGTAGCGGATCTCGACCGGGAAGGTGCGGCCGGAGACCTCGATGACGGGGGCGGGCTCACCCGTCGAGGGGTCGGCGAAGTGCCGGGCGAACTTCTCGGGGTCGATGGTCGCCGAGGTGATGACGACCTTGAGGTCGGGTCGACGCGGGAGCAGCTGCTTGAGGTAGCCGAGGATGAAGTCGATGTTGAGGCTGCGCTCGTGGGCCTCGTCGATGATGATCGTGTCGTAGCGCCGCAGCTCGCGGTCGCGCTGCATCTCGGCGAGCAGGATGCCGTCGGTCATGACCTTGACGAGCGTGTCGCGCGTGGCGTGGTCGGTGAAGCGCACCTGGTAGCCCACGGCCTGGCCGAGCTCGACGTCGAGCTCCTCGGCGAGCCGTTCGGCCACTGCCCGCGCGGCGATGCGACGCGGCTGGGTGTGACCGATCTGCCCGTCGAGGCCACGGCCGAGCTCGAGGCAGATCTTCGGCAGCTGGGTCGTCTTGCCCGAGCCGGTCTCCCCGGCGATGACGACGACCTGGTGGTCGCGGATGGCGGCCGCGATGTCGTCGCGCCGGTCGACCACCGGGAGGTGCTCGGGATAGGTGATCGGCGGGACGGTGGCCGCACGGGCTGCCCGACGCGCCTCGCGCTGCTCGGGCCTCGGCCCGCGGCCGCTGCGCCGCCCCCGGCTTCGCGGTGACCGCGGGCGCGCCGGGGCGTTCGCGGACTGGTCGGGCATGCTCGACAGGATAGGCGGGCCGCCGGGTGCGGGTCGCACCGGTTTCCGTCCGACAGCGCCCGGGGCCGGGGCGCCGAGGTCAGATGTCGGCGTCGTCCGCCGAGGCCCGGGCCGCCTTGCGCCGCTTGTTGACCGCGATGCGCAGGGCCATCGCGCGCTGGAAGGCCAGGTGCCAGAACCTGTTGAGGACCAGCTCTCGCTCCCCGACCATCTCCCGGACGTCGGCGCCGGCGCCGAGCTTGAACAGCAGCAGGCCGGTCAGGGGGCTCGTCGCGCCGAGGGAGGTGTTGAAGCCACGGAAGTCGTAGGCCTCGCAGCCCTGCTCGAGCGCGTCCTGCATCGCCTGCCACTGGAGGGCGTTCGACGCGCGGGCCTCGCGGTTGCGCTCGGTCGAGCCGCCGTAGAGGTAGGAGAAGGTCGGACCGAACCGGATCATGAGCGCCGAGGCGAGGACGTCCCCGTCCACGTGCGCCTCGTAGAACCAGGCGTGCGGCCGCGACTCTCGCTCGTCGACGCCCTCCATGAAGGAGCGGGCCATCGTCTCGAAGTAGGCCTTGGGCCGGGGCAGGAAGTTGTCGCGCCGGGCCGACTCGACGTACAGGTCGTGGAAGGTGTCGAGGCCCTCCAGCCCGACGGCCCGCACCTGCACCCCGGACTTGGCCGCCTTCTTGACGTTGCGACGCCACTGCTGGTTCATGGCCTTGTTGAGGTCCTCGGTGGTGCGTCCGCGCAGGTCGACGACGCAGAGCAGCCGCGGCTGGCCGACCGCGACGCCGTCCCCGCCGATCGGCAGCCACCGGTTGCGGCCGAGCCAGGCCTCGAGCGACCGCGCGACGGGGCTGTCGACGGCGGGCTCGAGGGTGGTGAAGCTGAGCAGGCCGCCCTCGGCCACCTGCTTCTTGACCGGCTCGCGGTCCCAGACCCGCGAGACGACGGGGAACCCGAGACGCAGGGCGAAGGCACCGGTACCGCGGGCCCACCCGACGAGCGGGTCGATCCAGGCCGCCGGATCGGCGGCCACGGCCTCCCAGGGCAGGCCGGGCCCCTCGGGCAGGTAGGCGTACGTGCGTCGCAGCCGCGGGATGGAGCGCGACAGCACCAGGCCGGCCCCGACGCGGGTCCCCTCGGCGTCGAACCAGCCGAGTGGCGTCCGGCGCCAGCCGGCCTTGGCCCGGCCCCACGCCGGCGTCTGCAGGAAGCTGCCGCCGACGGCGTGGAGCGTGTCGAGCTCCTCGTCGGGGCTGATCTCGCGGACGGTCAGGGGGCCGGCGGCCCCGGTCGCGGCGGGCTGCGAAGTCATGGCCGCCACCCTAGCGGCGGCCGGTCGGCGTCCCGTCCGTGCCGCCACCCGCCCGCGCGGTGCGGCGGATCCACCACAGTCCCACGACCGGCAGGACGAGCGGCACGTAGCCGTAGCCGGACCCGAAGTGCGACCACACCGTCTTGTCCGGGAAGGCCGACGGCACGACGTAGGACAGCGTGCCGACGACGAGCACGCCGACCAGCTCGACGCCGAGCGCCACCGTGGCGAGCCGGACCGAGGCGCGGTCGCCACGCGCCAGGCCCACGGTCGCGACGAGGTAGATGACGGCGGCCACTGCTGACAGGACGTAGGAGACCGGGGCCCGGTGGAAGTACTCGCTGATCTGCAGGATGGAACGGCCCGTGGCGGCGAGGGCGAGCAGGCCGTAGACGGCCACGAGGAGCCGGCCGAAGCCGTGTCCCGTGTGCGGTGCCTGCGGCCCGGGGGTGGGCGAGGGCGTCGTCTGCTCAGGCATGGAGCGTCCAGACCTGCTGGAGCCGGGCCACGAGGACGGCCACGACGAACGCGGCCGCGAGCACGACACCCATGGACCACTGCGTCTTCTCCTTGATCGCGATGAGGATCGCGACCGGGGCGACGACGAGGACGGTGAACAGGTAGGCGATGAAGGTGGCCCGCTCCGCGCCGTCGGCGATGGCTGAGGCGCGGGTCAGCCCGACGACGAGCTGCACGAGGAGGGCGACCTCGAGAACGAGCCCCGTGACGACGACCGCGTCGTCGACGAGGCGCCTGCGCGCGAGGTGGTGCGCCGCGAGGAGGGCGAGCAGGCCGCTGCCGACGAGCAGCACGACGGTGAGCGGTTGGAGCACGCGGCGAGCCTACTGTGTGCTCCGGCGTCGACCTGTCGTGCCCGGGAGCCGGGCCATGCCCGTCGGCCGGTAGGTTGCCCTGTGACGCGCGCCCGGGCGGTCCGCCCGGTCGACGTTCTCCCTTCAGCCATGCCAGGAGGCCATCGTGGCGATCCGCCCGGTCACGGTCGACCGTGCCGCCGGCGTCCTGCTCGGGCAGGCCTGCGGCGACGCGCTCGGCGTGCCGTACGAGATGGCGGCGCCTCCCGTCGGCGAGGCCGTCATGAAGGGCGGAGGCCTCGGGCCGTACGGCCCCGGCGAGTGGAGCGACGACACCCAGATGACCCTGTGCGTCGCGCGGGTGGCGGCCCAGGGCCTCGACCTCAGCGGGCCGTGCGGGCTCGACGAGGTCGCCGAGTCGTTCACCGCGTGGCTCGACGGTGGTGCCACCGATGTCGGGACGCAGACGCGCGCGGTGCTCACCGAGGCGCGCGCCCTCGAGGGTCGCGCGCACGAGCGCCTGACGCAGGCGAGCCGGAACCTGCACGCCCGGACGGGGCTGACGGCCGGCAACGGTGCACTGATGCGGACCTCGGTCGTCGGGCTGTCCACCCTGACCGACCGCGAGGCCACCGCCCGGGCCGCCCGGGCCGTCGCCGAGCTGACCCACGCCGACCTGCTGGCCGGCGACTCGGCCGTGCTGTGGTCCGAGGCGATCCGCGTCGCGGTCACCGAGGGCCGACTCGACCTCACCGCCGGCCTCGACCTCGTGAGCGTCGAGCACGCCGGTCACTGGGGCGACTGGATCGAGGCCGCCACCGGCGCCGACCCGGGCGGCTTCGGCGACAACGGCTACACCGTCACGGCGCTGCAGGACGCGTGGGCAGCCATCACGTCGACCGACCGTGGCGACGGCTCGGCGATGCACCTGCAGCGTGGTCTGCAGGCGGCCGTGCGGGCCGGGCACGACACCGACACCGTCGCCGCCATCGCCGGGTCGCTGCTCGGGGCCCGCTACGGCGCCTCGGCGGTGCCGACGCAGTGGCGCCGCCTCGTGCACGGCTGGCCGGGCCTGCGCGCCCACGACCTCGTCGAGCTGGCCGTCTCGACCTCGATCGGCGGTCGCCGTCACGGCGAGTGGCCCTCCGTCGAGACGATGGCCGATCCCGACGTCCCGTCCCGGGCCCAGCCTCACCCCATCGACCCGGACATCCTCCTCGGCAGCATCGCCGACCTCGGCCGGGTCCGCGAGCTCGGCGTCCAGGCCGTCGTGTCGCTGTGTCCGCTCGGGCTGCGCGACATCCCGGCCGAGGGCATGTCGGCCCGCGACCACATCGAGTTCTGGATCAACGAGCACGACGACCAGGAGCTCAACCCCCACCTCGACTTCGTCCTCGACGACGCCTCCTCTGCGCTGCGCCAGTTCCGGGCCGAGGGCAAGCGCGTCCTCGTCCACTGCCACCACGGCGGGGACCGCGCCCCCGCCGTCGCCCTGCGCTACGCCGTCGACCTCGGCGTGGCGCCCGAGCTCGCCGAACGGTCCATCCGGGCGGCCCTGCCGGGGATCCGCGGCGAGGGCCGGCTGTGGCGGGTGGCCGCCCACGGGGCCTGACCGGACGCCCCGCCCCGACTCAGTGCTTGAGGTGCCCGGACGGGCCGGCCGGGCGGTCTGTCCGGGCCTCAGACCGCCTTGGCCTCGTCGACGAACCGGCACAGGGCGTTGACGGCCCGCAGCTCCTCGGGCGTGTGGACGGCCGCGTCGAGCAGCAGCGGCGACGCGACGACGACCGCCATGGCCTTTGCCCGTGAGACGGCGACGTTGAGGCGGTGCAGGTCGTAGAGGAACGGCACGCCGCGCGGTGCGACGGCGGCACTCGTGCTGGCCATCGAGTAGATGACCACGGCCGCCTGCTGGCCCTGGAACCGGTCGACGGTGCCGACGCGCACGCCGTCGGGCAGCGCCCGGGCGAGGGTGGCGACGTGGGCGTTGTAGGGCGCCACGACGAGCACGTCGTCGGCCCCGATCGGCTGCGAGCGCCCGTCGGCCGACGTCCACGACCCGCGCAGGAGGTCGGCCACGAGGTCGCGTACCACGGCGGCCTCCTCGGCGCTGGCCTGCTCGGACACGACGGTGTGCTCGACCGGGACCCAGCGCAGGCCGTCGCCGGAGAGGGCCCCGGGGGCCTCGACGGAGAGCCGGTCGCGACCGGGGGCCGACTCCAGGCGCCCCTCGTAGGCCAGCTCGGACACGAACGACGTCAGGCTCGGGTGCATCCGGTGGGTGCGGTCGAGGAAGATGCCCCGGTCCGGCGGGATGACGTCGTGGACGAGGACGCCGTGACCGCCGGGGTCGCCGATGTGCTCCGCGCGGAGGTGGTCGAGGACCGACACCCCCGAGCCGAACGGGTGCACGGCCTTGGTCGGCTGGGTCAGCTGCTGCGGGTCCCCGAGCAGCACGAGGGACCGCGCAGCGGGGGCCACGGCCACGGCGTTGGCGAGCGAGAACTGACCCGCCTCGTCGATGACGAGCACGTCGACGGCGTCGGCGAGGTCCGCGCGGGCCCACAGCCACGCCGTGCCCCCGACGAGCCGCGCCTGCCCGGAGGTGATGGCCTCGACCACCTCGGAGTTGTCGCAGGTGTGCCGGACGAGCGAGTCCGGGTCGGCGGGCTCGTCACCCTCCTCGGCGTTGGTGCCGTCCTTGTGCCAGGCCGGTCGGCCGACCTCGTGCAGCAGGTTGAGCACGACGGCGTGCGACTGCGCCGTGACGCCCACGGTCAGGCCCGCGTCGAGCAGCTGCCGGATGAGGGCGGAGCCGGCGTGGGTCTTGCCGGTGCCGGGCGGTCCCTGGACGGCGAGGACCTCTCCGTCCAGCCGCGAGCCGACGCGGACGACGGCGTCCTTCGGCGTCTCGTGCGGACGGACGGCGAGCACGTCGGGGGCGGGGACGACGCGTTCGAGCAGCCGCGTGGCGAGGTTGCTCCCGCCGGCGAGCGCGAGCTCACCGGTGCGGGCGATGGACTGGCGCAGGACGGCGTCCATGATCGGTCCCGGGCCGCCGATGCCGCGGGGGCGGGGTGGCTCCAGGGTGCGCTTCATCGACAGCTCCACCCACCCCCCGACGGGGTCGAGCGCGACGACCTTGCCGACCGGGGCGTGCGTGTCGACGTCGGGCACGTACTTGCCCTCGGACACCTTGCAGTCCTGCGGCGGGAAGGGGTAGCGCCAGATGCGCGACAGCTTGACCTGCCCGACCTCGACCGGCTCGCCGAGGTCGCCGATGGCCGTGGCGTCCTCGACGAGCTCGGCGGTGTCGAGGTCCTTGTAGCGGAAGAAGTCCCACCACTCGGGTCGCTTCTCGCGGCGGTGCCAGCCGACGCACCCGGCGAGAAGCTCGTGACCGGCCCCGACGAGTCGCTCGGTGAGGTCGATCTCGGCCTGCTCCTCCTCGGAGACCTCCCTGAGCGGCTCCGGCACCGGCCGGGTCAGGAGGTGGCCGGCCGCCTCGAGGTCGCGGCGCCGGTCCTCGAGCCAGTCGTGCAGGGCGAGCGTCGAGCGGACGTCCTCCTCGTTGTAGCGGCGGATGTCGGCGAGGATCGCGGGGTCGGCCCTGCCCTCGGCACGCCCGGCGAGCCACCGCTCGTACTCGACCACGGAGGACAGGCCGTCGGCGACGCCATCGCCGTCGGCGGACCGCGTGTGCCCCCAGTAGAACTCCTCGAGCTTCTTGATCGAGTACGAGCCCTTGCTGATGCGCACGCCCTGGCGCACGACGGCGTAGAGGTCGACGAAGACCTCGTGGCGCAGCAGCTGGTCCAGCTGCGCCTCGCGGGTGGCGTGCTGGCCGACGAGCCGCTTGAGGGCCGTGGTCTCGTACGGCGCGTAGTGGTAGACGTGCATGCCCGGATGGCGCTGCCAGCGCTCGGTGAGCCAGTCGACGAGGTCGGCCGTCAGGCGGCCCTCCTCGGCGAAGTCGTGCGCCCAGAAGTCGACGAACTCGCCCTCGCGCGTCCAGATGCCCGCGAGGTACTCGCGCCCCGCCCCGCCCTCGGCCCACGGGTCGCCCTCGAAGTCGAGGTAGACGTCGCCGGCGTCGGGCTCGGGCAGCAGCTGCAGGCCGCGACCGGGCTCGGGCTCGAGGAGCTCGAACTGCGCCCGCCCCGTCTCGCGCTCGGCCAGCTGGAGCCGGGCCTGCTGGAGCAGCCGGCGCCGGGTGGTCGCCGACAGGGCAGGGGCCAGCTGCTCCTCCGTGGCGCCCGCGAGCGCCCGGAGCGTCGGGATGCCGAGCCGGACCAGGGCGGCCCGGTGGTCGGCCCGCATGCCGGCGACCTGCACGAGGTCGTCCCGGTCCAGCCACTCCTGCGCGCACCGGTCCTTCCAGCGGCACTGACCGCAGTGCTGAACGCGTGCCGACTCGGTCGGCTGCGGGCGCTCGATGGCGTCGAGGAGCTCGTCGCGACGGCGACGCGCGTACGGGGCGACGTCGACGAGGCGCCACGGGTGCTGCTCCTGGTCGCCCATGACGACGGTGAGCCACTTCGGGGCCAGACCCTGGAGGGTCTCGAGCCGGGCGGCGTAGGTGGCCATCTGCAGGAGCGCGGGCACCTTGAGGCGCCGGGCCAGCTTGGTGTCGGCGACGTCGTAGCGCCACGGGCCGAACGCGCTGAGCTGCCCCGAGGGGAGGTCGACGCGAAGGAGGAAGTCGGCCAGGCCGACCCAGTGCCCGTCGAAGAACGTCGCCTGGTACACGACCTCGACGCCGCGTCGCATCGCCTCGACCGTGGCGGCCTCGGCGGCGGCGCCGCACAGACCGAGGGCCGCGACGTCGAGGACCTCGCGGCCCTCGGCCCGCAGCCGCGCCAGGTAGGCGCGCTCGTGCTCGAGGCCCTTGGCGAAGACGAGGTTGAGCGAGTCGTCGGGCGCCACGCGGGGCGCACTGCCCTCGCGGACGTCGAGCGCCTCGAGGTCGAGCGTCGTGATGTGCGCGCAGGCGACGTGCTTCGTGAGGTCCGTGGGTGACAGGACGAGGTGGCCGTCGATGCGCTGCATGGCCCGAGTATGCCGAGGTGCACCGACAGGCCCGCGCAGCCGTGCCGTCCATCGTCAGCAGGACTGCCTGGGCGCCCCGGGCGGACCTGCTGACACGCGGGGAGCGCAGGTGCTCGGTTGACCGCGCGGACACCCCCTGCGTCGGATAGGTTGCCCCCGCGTGGCAGGCAAGGTTCGGGGGCGAGCGCCCCTGCGCACGGGGGCCCGAGCGGGCGCCGATGCGATCGGAGCCGCGCGAGGAGGATGAGTGTCGATCAACTCTCGGGGCCCGCGGCGACGTCGCCGCGGTCTGGTTGGCACGGTGAGCGCAGGAGCCGCAACGGCCCTCGTCGCCGCGACCCTCGGGGCCACGCCGGCGACGGCTGACCCCCACCCGTCGGTCAAGCACCGCAGCGACAAGCAGCTACCGGCACGCGTCAAGGGTGCCGGCTCGCTCGGCCTCGGCACGCAGCGCACCCCCGGCGAAAGGGTGGACCCGTCCCTGCGCCGGGCCACCGGCACGGTCGACGTCATGCTCGAGCTCGACGCCGCGCCCGCGGCCCGCGCCTTCGGCCACGCCCGCGGTCGGGGCCTCGCCGCCGCCAGGACCGCCGCCCGGAGCCAGACGTCCGCGGTCGAGCAGGCCCAGAAGGCCGTCGAGAGCCGCTTCGGCGCCGGCGCGACGCGCGCCCGCACCCTCTTCCGCACGCACGCCGTGTACGCCGGTGTCGCCGTCCGCACCGACGCCGCCCGCCTGAGGGCGCTGGCGGCGATCCCGGGCGTCAAGGCGGTCCACCGGCTCACCCCGAAGACCACGTCCAACAGCTCGTCGGTGCCGCTCATCGGTGCCCCCAAGGTGTGGGCCGGCACGGGCAACACCGGCGAGGGCGTCCGCATCGGCATCATCGACACCGGCATCGACTACACGCACGCCGACTTCGGCGGCGACGGCACCACGGCCGCCTACGCCGCGGCCAAGGCCTCGAACGCCTTCACCCCCACAGCGAAGGTCGTCGGCGGCTACGACTTCGCCGGCGACGACTACGACGGGGACGACCCCGCGTCGGTCCCCACGCCCGACGCCAACCCGCTCGACTGCGACGGCCACGGCTCGCACGTCGCCGGAACGACCGCGGGTCTCGGCGTCGCGGCCGACGGCTCGACGTGGACCGGCGGCTACGCCGACCCGATCGACCCGGCCGCCGTGCGCATCGGCCCGGGCGTCGCACCCGGCGCGGCCCTGTACGCGCTCAAGGTCTTCGGCTGCGAGGGCTCGACGAACCTCGTCGGACAGGCCCTCGACTGGGCCGCGGACCCCAACGGCGACGGCGACGTCTCCGACCACCTCGACGTCGTCAACATGTCGCTGGGCAGCTCCTACGGTTCGCCCGAGGACCCCGACTCGGTCGCCTCGAACAACCTCGCGGCGCTCGGCACGACGGTCGTCGCCTCGATCGGCAACTCCGGTGACGTGTACGAGGTCGGCGGCTCGCCGGGCAACGCCCGCCGCGTCCTCGGCGTCGCGGCCTCCGACGACGGCGACGACGTCGTCGACGGCCTGCGCATCGACTCCCCCGCGGGCATCGAGCCGGCCGACACCATCGACGGCGATCAGGACGACGTCTTCGCATCGCTGCGCTCGGTCAGCTACGACTGGGCCGGTGAGCCCGGCGTCTCCGACACCCCGCTCGTCACCATCGGCGACTGGACCCAGCCGGTCGGCACCGGCAACAACATCGACGGCTGCGACTCCTACTCCGCGGCAGAGAAGGCGGCAGTCGCCGGCAAGGTCGTCATGGTCTGGTGGCTCGACGGCAACGGACGCCGGTGCGGCTCCAAGGTGCGCGCCGACGCGGCGTTCGCCGCGGGCGCGGTCGGTGTCGTCTACGGCAGCGACTCCAACGCCTTCTCGGCAGGGGTCAGCGGCAACGCCGACATCCCGGCGATGCTCCTCGTCAAGCAGGGGCGCGACGCGGTCAAGGCCCGGCTCGACGCCTCCACCGAGGTCCGCGTCACGCTGACCAACGCGCTGCGCAACGCCGTCACGGTCAAGAACCCCGAGGCCGTCGACCGGCTGGCCGACTTCTCCTCGCGCGGTGTGGGCGTCGCGGGCGGCGTCAAGCCCGACGTGGCGGCGCCCGGCGTCACGACGTTCTCGGCCGCCGTCGGCACGGGGGACGAGGGCATCGCCGAGTCCGGCACCTCGATGGCCTCCCCGCACGTGGCCGGCGAGGCCGCCCTCGTGCGCGCCGCCCACCCCGGGTGGACCGTCGAGGAGGTCAAGGCGGCCATCATGAACACGGCCACCCAGGACGTCTTCGTCGGACCCGACCACACCGGCGAGGTCTACGGCCCCGAGCGCGTGGGGTCCGGACGCGTCGTCACCGACGCCGCGGTCGGCACCTCGACGCTCGCCTACGTCACCGACGACCCGGGCGCGGTGAGCGTCTCGTTCGGCCCGGTGGCGGTCACGACGGCGACGAAGACGCTGACCAGGACCGTTCGCGTCGTCAACAAGCGGCCCGTCACCTCGGCGTCGTACACCCTCGACTACGTCGCCGCGCACCCCACGCCCGGCGTCACGTACACGTTCAGCCCGTCGCAGGTCCGCGTCCCGGCCGGCGGCTCGGTCGACGTGACGGTCACCGCGACCTTCACCCGCTCGGCGCTGCGCGCCGTCACCGACCCGACGACGTCGGCGGACCCGGCGGACCTCGGCATCATGCGCAACCAGCGCACCGACGCGAGCGGCCGGATCGTCCTGACCCCGGTCGACGGCACGTCGGGTGGAGAGCTGCGGGTGCCGGTGTGGTCCGCCCCGCGGGCCGCCTCGGCCATGAGGGCGGCCGCCAGCACCACGGTCACCGGCGCGGGCAGCGTCCAGCACTCCTCACTGCCGCTCACCGGCTCGGGCCTCGACCAGGGCACCGACCCCGAGGACCACGTGTCGACGGTCTCGACGTTCCAGCTGCAGGCGAGCAGCCCGCGCCTGGCCTCGTGCTCGACGTCCCAGGTCCTCGACTGCCTCGAGACCGCCGACGACCGGGGCGCCGACCTGCGCTACGTCGGTTCGGCCTCGGACTGGCCCGGCTGGGACGACCCGACGAACGCGATGCTGACCTTCGGCATCAGCACGCACGGGCCGTGGCGCACGCCGGCGAGCGAGGTCGAGTTCGACGTCAACCTCGACACCGACGGAGACGGCACCGCCGACGCCGTGGCCTACACGACGCGCTACGCCACGAGCACGGACGACTACGACTACTTCCTCACCGAGCTGGTCGACCTGCGTCCGGGACACGTCGGGCACATCCTCGACGACCAGCTCGTCAACGGCACCGACGGCTCGTTCGAGACGAACCCGTTCAACAGCGACTCGCTCGTCATGCCGGTCTCGGTCGGCGTGCTCATGGACGCCGGTCTGGTCTCCGGGTCGGCACCGAAGGTGCGGTACTGGGTCAGCTCGTTCAGCCAGAACGGCGAGGTCGACGGGGTCGGCAGCCCCGAGGCTCCGCTGACGGTCAGCCTGGCCTCACCCGGCCTGTCCGCCTTCGGCGACTACGGCACCCTGCTCGACACCGACCTGCCGGGGGCGACGCTCGACGTCTACCGCGACGCGACGGCCGCCGCGGTGGACAAGCCGCAGGGCCTGCTGCTGTTGCACCACCTCAACACCGACGGCTCGCGCGCCCAGGTGGTGACGGTCAAGCGTGCCTCGACGACGACGCTCACCGCGAGCCCGACGTCGATCACCTACGGGGGCCGCACGACACTGACGGCCACCGTGTCGCCCTCGAACGCCACCGGGACGGTCACCTTCGGCTACAACGGCACGGCGCTGCGAACGGTCGCCGTCTCCGGCGGAAAGGCCGTCCTGCCTGTCAGCGGGCTGCCCCGCGGGACGGCGTCGTTCACGGCGTCGTACTCCGGTGACGCGTCGACGGTGGCGAGCCGCTCGGGCACGGTCGGTGTCACCGTCAAGGGCCTGACGAGCCGCACGGCCCTGTCGGCCAGTGCCACGAGCTACCGCTACGGCGGTCGTCCGGTGCTCACCGCGACCCTGACGCCCTCGGGCGCCACCGGCACGGTGACCTTTCGCGACGGCTCGCGGGTGCTCGGCACGAGCACGGTGCGGTCCGGAAAGGCGACCCTCTGGGCGCCGGTGCTCTCCAGGGGCACGCACCGGGTCACGGCGACCTACTCCGGGTCGAGGGCCTACAACCCGTCGTCCTCGGCGGCGGTGACGCTCACGGTCCGCTGAGCCGACCGCCGCGCAGCGACCGCTGACACGACACGTGTGCCGCCCGGGGACCCCGGGCGGCACACGTGCGTCCCGGGACCACCCGGGGCGACCTCACTCCCCCGAGAGGTCGAAGACGAGCCGCGCCGGCACGCTGCCCGAGAGCACCTCCTCGAAGCAGGCGTTGACGTCCTCGAGCCGGCGCGTCTGGGCCACGACGCGGGTGCGTCCGTCGGCGTGCAGGCTGAAGACGTCGGCCAGGTCGTTGCGCGTGCCGACGAGCGAGCCGTGGACGCTGATGCCGCGCAGCACCGTCTCGAAGACGGGCAGCCGCAGCGTGTTGTCGTGCGGCAGGCCGACGATGACGAGACGACCCCGCGGGTTGAGGCAGGCGTGGGCCGCAGCCATCGCCGCCGGCGAGGGCACGGTGACCAGCGCGATGTCGGCGCCACCTGCCTGCGCCAGCTGCGCCACCTGCTCCGCCTGACCGGCGCGGGCGTCGACGACGTGGTCCGCCCCGAGCTGCTTGGCGAGGTCGAGCTTGGCATCGTCGACGTCGACGGCGACGGTGCGGCACCCGAAGACGGTGCCGTACTGGAGACCGAGGTGTCCGAGTCCGCCGATGCCGACGACCATGACGGTCTCGGCCGGCTGGGGGCGGGCGGCCCTGAGCGCGGCGTACGTCGTCACGCCGGCGCAGGTCAGGGGTGCGGCATCGAGCGAGGAGACCGCGTCGGGCACGCGCACGACGTGGCTGGCCCAGCCGACGGCGAACTCGGCGTACGCGCCGTCGACCGTGTAGCCGGTGTACTGCGGCGCGACGCAGTAGGTCTCGTGGCCGGCGATGCAGGAGCGGCAGCGCCCACAGGCGTGGCCGAGCCACGGGATCGCGACGCGGTCCCCCTCGGCCAGGTCGTCGACGCCGGGGCCGAGCGCGCACACGGTGCCGACGCCCTCGTGGCCGGGCACGAGCGGGATCGTGGGCGGCACGGGCCAGTCGCCGCGCGCGGCGTGGATGTCGGTGTGGCAGAGCCCGCTGGCCTCGATGCGGACGAGGACCTGCCCGCGGTCGGGAACGGGGACGGGAAGGTCACGGATCTCGAGCGGCTCACCGAGACGAGTGACGACGGCTGCTTTCATGGCTCTCTCCTGTTCCGAGGCCTGGCGTTCCCAGGCCGCACTCGGGGAGGCGGCCCTCCCTCGGGAGCTGTCTCTTATACACATCTCCGAGCCCACGAGACGCGTAGTAATCTGGGGGGGGGGGGTGTTGGTTGGGGGAAGGGGGGGGGGGGGGGG